>CALBIE010000018.1 GCA_937893495.1 uncultured Verrucomicrobiales bacterium
TTGAGGTTCATCACACCCGCGTGAGTTTCGCGGCGGATGTAAAGACTCGCGCGCAGGAACTCGCCGATCACGTCAATCACATCCTCGAACAATCGCAGGCGACCAAGGCTCATCTCATCTCCCACAGCATGGGTGGACTCGACGCCCGGCACATGATCGTGGATCTGCCGGGCATGGCCGAGAAAGTCGCGAGCCTGACCACCGTCGGCACGCCGCACTTCGGCAGCCCGATGGCCGATTACCTGATCAAGCATGGCATCGGCGAATGGGTTGATACGCTCAGCCGTTTCATCAACCTCGATGGAGTCCATGACCTCGCTACCGACGCTTGTCGCGACTTCAACCAACGCGCCGAACCCATCGAGGCCGCCAACAAGGTCACTTATCAGACCTGGTCGAGCGCGGCGGAGCAGGCATGTTTCATTCTGGGCAAATCGGCCGCCATCATCACGAAATCCGAGGGCCCAAACGACGGTCTCGTTTCCCTCACTTCACAACGATGGCAGTCGCGACTTGGGGGTTCTAAATCGATCGTCCGGCACGAATTCCCCTACCCGACCGATCACCTCAATCAACTCGGCTGGTGGCTGCCCGCCGATCTCGAGCCCGCGTTGACGTCGCTCTCCATCTGGAAAAAATGGAAGGCGGAATACGAAGCGTGCGGGAAACGCGCGTTGAAGGTGTACGAACAGATGGCAACGAACCTGCAATCGATCGAACGGGACATTACGGCGACGACAACCCCATGGTCTTGAGATTCCGGTCCGCCTGCAACAGGACGTAGCCACGCTTTCTCGCGGCCGCCAAAGCCGTCCGGCGCAGTTCCGATTTTGAAGCGTAATCGATCACTATCACTGGCTTGTTCAGTGCGCGCAGTTTTTCGAGAAACGTCATGATATATCGCTGCTCGGCCGGCTTTTGCGCCTTTTTGCCATTCGTGAACAAATCTTCCACACCGATTCCGTCAATCAACCTGCAATAGGCGGAATCCTCCAGCAACTGCGCCGCGTTTTGTGGAATGATCAGGGCGTTCGGATGATTGCTTCGCGCCCGCGCAGCCACCCGCCCAACCCATGCCACCATGTCCACGCGAAACGTGTTTCCCGTCTCGAGATTCCCGCGATGGTTCACATATTTTTTCCCATCCTTTTCGAAGAACTCAAAGGCATCGACAATATCGAGATACAATCCGTCAAAACCCCGTGCCATCACGCGCTCGACCTCGTCCAGCATGATCCGTTGCCAGTCGCCCCGCCAGTATTTGACCTTGTAGTTCCCCGCCCAATCCGGATTTTCGCCGTGCAGCCATTCCGGTGCGCCCGCATCCGGTTTGCCGTCGCGATTGGCATCCCAGCTTTTCCGCCAATACGTCCGATAATTTTCCGCCTCCCCGATGGAGAAATACGCGATGATTTTCCGCCCCGTCCGCCCGGCTCGAATGGCCCTCAAATCCGCAGCCGACCAGCGTTCGTCATGTTTGCCGCCAAAAACCGGATCAAGAACAATCCAGTCGCGGCCGCAATCCCGGAAAAGATTCACGGCTTCCGATCTGGTTTTGGTCAACCGGTCCGCCTGCAAAACATAGGCAAACGATTGCGGCGATCGCGAAGCGGCGCCTGCGTTACCGACAAACGCCAGCAAGGCCACAAACAATAAAGCCATTCGCAATCCGAGCATACCTGACAGAACTTAAAATGTAGCAGCCGACGTGAGGAGGCTTTGATCTCATTAGCTATTCCGAAGGGAATTGAGCCTCGTCACCTCGGCTGCCACCAAATATTTGGTTTTCAAACACGCTGTAAACCGATCATTCGAGTTTGGAAGATTGGAGATTTCCAGAATACTGATCATCACCCACTCGGCGGACGAAGCTCATTTGCCGGTCACCACCGTGATGACTCCCCTGGCATCCACCGACGCCCGAAACATTCCCGGCGTGTTGAACTCGGCGACGACATTCCCGCTCGTATCCAGGCCGATGACGCCACCGCCGCCGCCGGCCTTTTTCAACTCGTCATGAATGACCGTCCGGGCGGCATCCGCCAGTGAAACCTTTGCGTAACGCGTTCGGGCGACGATGTCGTAAGCGACGACATAGCGAATGAAAAACTCGCCGTGGCCGGTGCAGGAAATGCCTCCGTAGCGACTGTCCGCGTACGTGCCCGCGCCAATAATGGGCGAGTCGCCGATGCGACCGTAGCGTTTGTTCGTCAAGCCGCCGGTGGACGTGCCAGCACAGATGTTTCCCGTCTTGTCCAACGCCACCGCCCCGACCGTGCTATAAAAAATATCGTTGCGAAGCACCGCGCCCTTTTTGTCCGCCGGTTTCACGCCCGGCAACTGATCGCGGCGTTTCTGCCACTGGCGGAAGCGGTGTTCGGTCCGGAAATAGGACGGTTCCACGATGTCCAGTCCAACCTCCTTCCCGAATTTGTCAGCGCCGGTTCCGCTTAACATGACATGAACCGTTTTTTCCATGACAGCCCGGGCGCCGCGAATGGGATTCTTAATCGTCATCACCCCGCCAACCGCGCCGGCCTTGAGCGAATCCCCGTCCATGATGGAGGCATCCATTTCATTGCTCCCCGCACTGGTAAACACCGCGCCTTTGCCCGCGTTGAACAATGGCGAATCTTCAAGGATCACAATTGCGGCCTCGACGGCATCCAGGCTTTTACCGCCCTGCTTCAAGATCGCGTGACCGGCATCCAGAGCCTGCCTCAGTTTCGCGCGATACGCGGGTTCACCGAACTGCTTCATCGACTCGGGATCAACCCGTCCAGCGCCGCCGTGGATGACTATGGCAATAGGTTGGGCCGCCATTGCGCAGTGTGCGACGACGAACGTCACGGTAAGAATGTGGAGCAATCGTTTCATAATCCTGGATTCATCTCGCTGGAGCGTTTCTTTTCTCGCGGTATCGAAATACCTGGCCGGCCCGCAACCAATGAAGCCGGATATTGCGCCAACTGCCTTCCAAACCCGATTCACGACTCTCGCAGGTCGCATTGCGCGCATCAATAACGGTCACCGAACTCACGCCGATGACCTTGAATTCGCCGTCGCTTACAACCACGGCCGTGCCCTCGTCGATGCCCACGCCAATCTTTTCCGGATGTTCCTGAATGGTACGCAACGAGCGATTGAATCGTTTCCGCGCCACGAAATGTTGATCCACGATCACCTCCGGCCACAGTGCGAGCCCGTGATCAATCGGCAGCGCGTCACCCGCAATCATGAGGTCGCTCATCACCGCCGCGCCGGCGCTGGTGCCGCCAAACGTGATGCCCGATCGAAATCTCGCCCGCAAATCAACCACCACTCCGGCCTGTTCGAGTTTGTTCATCAGGTCCTTCTGCTGACCGCCGCCAATCCAGACGGCTTCTGCATCCCGAATCTGTTTTCGCGCGTTCTTCGGATCCGACAAGTCAAGAACTGTCATGCGCTGCATTCCAAACCCGGCAAAAAGCTTGCGAAGCGTTTCGCCTTCGTGCTCGCGCGCGGAAGCCTGCGGAATGAGCAGCAGATGGGCGTTGGTGCCTCCACCCAGTTCGATGAACGTCTTGCGGACGGAATCAGGAATGGCGCCGCCGCCGATGACGACGAGTTTACCGGTCGCTGACAAATTAGAGACCAGTGTAAACGCGAGAAGAAAGACGACCACCGGGGCGAGACTGGCGCAAGGGCGGGCCATCCTAAGCCGAAACGGTGCCAATGAAGCGGCGGGAACGCGGCATTCATGCCGCAGAAGTGTGGGCGCGCTGCCAGCGATCTCGCAGCGGCCCCTGGCACGGCAAACCGGCACCATCGGGTGCGACAGAACTCGCGAATCACAAATCCGCGAACCGACAGGCAAATCCACGTTACTGCGGAATGAATTCCGCGCTCCAACTGCATCCTTCCGGCCAAGGGGGCCGCGCTTTCGCCGCTGTAACCCGGCGATAGGGAGAGGCTCTGGAAGAACACGGTTCATTCGCCTCGCAAAAACCCGAGCAGATTCGCCAATTCCTGCTTCGTCATGGTCTTCTCCAATTCCTGCGGCATGAGCGAAATGTTGCTCGATCTCAGTTCGGCAATGTTGGATCGAAGAATCGTGGACTCAATTCCCTGCGCGGCGCGAATGGTCAGGCTGGTCGGCGTCTCACTCACGAGAATGCCCGTCAACGAACGATCATCTTTCGTCTCCACCTCGTAGGCCATGAAGCCGGGATAGATTTCCGCATTCGGCATGATGAGGTGCAGCAGCAACGCTTCGCTGGGTTGATTGCGCACGCCGGACAAATCCGGCCCAACCGCGAATCCGATGCCATCGAAACGATGACAGGCAGCACAGGTTCGTTCGAAAACCGCCTTGCCGCTCCCGCCATCGGCCTTGAGTTTGAGCACCGATTTGAATTCCTCGTAAACCTTGTTGCGGTCGCCGGATTGGAGCGAAGCGAACGCCTTTTTCGCCAGCTCGTTCAACTCCTTGTTTTTGGTCGCGAGCATGTTGCGTCGCCGCCGTTCGGGGACCGCCCACGCGGGCACAATCCCTTGTTCGATGGCACCGTAAATCGTCTTCCAATAGCCTGAGTTTGCCGCCAGCAGTTCCATCACTCCCGTGCGAACTCCAGGCATATAGCTGTGCCAGCGGGTCGCGGAAAGCAATTCACTGGCGATGGCGGGAGTGAGCGCGCCCGAAAGCAGGTTGACCACCTGCACCTGAAATGCGGTGGGCTCCTTTGAATTCAAGAGGCGCATCAAAAACGGCCCCGCCTGCGCCGGTTCACCCAGTGACAGGAACTCCAATGCGGCAACCCGCTTCTCGGCGTCCAACTTGGAATCCCCCGCGATGGTCTCGGCAACCTTTAACAATCTTTCAATCTGCTTCAGATTTGTATTCGTTTCCCCGCCCACGTTGGCCAGGTTCGCCAACACGGATGGAGATTTCCCTTTGAACCGTTTTGCGGACAGCATTTTTCCAGCACCGGTCAGCCACGCGATTTCGAGTTCAGAATTGGACCGGGTGTTCGGCTGAATCCGCAGAATCCCTGCGGCGACCTCCGCCGGTTTCCTTTCCGCGGCGGTCAGACGCCCCAAGTCGCGATACAGCGGCGCGACGAGCGTCACATCCGCTGGCAGGGCCTTGAACTGCTTTTGAAACGCGTCGCTGCGACCCTTCAGCCCGGAGAACACGGCGGCGCGGCTGTATTCGTTCTTCGCGTCGATGACCGCCACCTCAATCATTCCTTCCAATGCCCGGTCGGAAGGACTCCCGCCCAATGCAAGCGCCGCGCGAAATCGCACGCCGGGATCATCATCGACACTCATCCCGGCGACACGGTTGACAAACTCTGGACGATCCATCCAAACCTCTGCCATTTGAACCGCGTGTTCGCGCACCCCGGCGCTGGCGTCCGCCATCGCATTTTCAACATCGCCTTCCTCCAATACGCCGAGATGGCGCAGGACATACAGCGCCTTCAACCGCGCCGCCGGCGGGGAATCATCGCGACGGCACAACTTGCGCAATTCCTTCGACACCGATTTGTCATTCTTTTCCAGCAACAATCGGAATGCCACATCGCGTCGCCAGCCATTGGCACTGTTCATTTCAGCGACCAGCTTTGCAGTTTGAGTCGCGGGCAATGGCGCGGTCTTTCGCCGCACTTTTGCCTCGGCCGGAACGATTCGATAAATTCGTCCCATCCCCTTGCCGGACTCAAAATCCAGGGTGTCGCGGATGTATTCCGGAAGGTAGCGAGGGTGATCCACGATCTTGCGATACATGTCACAGACGTAAACCGCGCCGTCCGGTCCGTTCCCGCTGAACACCGGGCGGAACCACGTGTCAGCCGACGCCATGAAGTCCCGACCAATGGTCGCCGGCCGCGACTTGAAAGTGGGTCCATCCCGTGAAACAACCTGTCGCTGCACGAGGTTCTGCGCCGGTTCACACGTGAACGAGCTACCCTGGTAGGCGGGAATGAGATCACCATTATACATCGAGATTCCGCAAGCCGACGTAAACGACCCCGCGTGCGGCGTGCTCATCAGGCGTGGCATGAATGACGCCGTGGTCATATCCTTGCTCACCGGCCAGACTTTCCCGTCGTCACCGTGCGGAGACACGTCCTGGACAAATTTGCTGAAGGCGTAGTTCGGATTGCGCGACCAATAATCCGGATGCACGACAACATGCTGCAGGGGATTGCGATTGGAGACGGTGAATTTGTGGCCAAAGTCGTCGAAACAAAGTCCGAACTGACCCGCCCCGGGATATTCCTCCACCCGATAATCATCCGGATCAAATCGCGAATCGCTCTTCTTGAACGTCACCGGTTTGCGATCGGGATACTCCGGACTGGTCAACTGGCCGCCGGTCAATCCGCTGGTCACATAGACCCAACCGTCGAGTCCCAGCGTCGGATGGGCCATCCGCAACTGGGTCGTGCTGTTGGTCATGTAACCCGTCAGCACCACCTTGCGGACGTCCGCCTTGCCGTCACCATTGGTGTCCTTCAAATAAAACAAATCCGGCGCGCAGGTGACAAAGATTCCGCCCCGCCAGCACATCAGGCCGTTCGGATATTCGAGGTCCGGCGCGAACACCGTCCGCTTGTCCATCCGCCCGTCACCATTCGTGTCTTCCAGCATCGCCACCGCGCCTTTGTTCGGCCCGACCGGATAGCCGCTGTTCTCCGCGACAAACATCCTCCCGTGATCGTCAAATGCGAAAGCGACCGGATCCTTCACCAGCGGTTCCGCCGCAACCAATTCGACCTTCATGCCCTTCTCAATGTAAATGGACTGCTCAGCCTCCGCCGGGGCAATCGGGCCATCCCGGCGATTGATCGGAACGCGCCGTTCGCGGGCGAGCGTGATCCGTTTGTCATTTAGCGGCACTTCCGCCAATCGCGCGTAAAGCGGCGCTGCCTTTTCGGATTGAGCGGAAGCATATAAGGTCTCGGCCTGCTGCAAGACCTCGTTCGCCTTCGACACCCAGGATATTTTTGAGGCGCGGTCCCGCGTCGTTTCGATTTCCTCGCTGTTCAACCAACAACCGGTCATGCCCGATGCCATGAGATTGGTGATGTTCTGCCGATGACCCAATCCGAGAGCATGCCCCAATTCGTGCGAGGACACGCGCGGCAACGGTTCATCAATTCCGCCCTCCGCCTTGCGCAGGCGGGCGGTATCTTTCACAAAACTGGCGGGACCGAGAAAAATTCCGTTCGGCCTCAATTGCTTGACGTAATAAACGTGAAACGTCTCCCGCGAGAGGCTTTCCTGTGGGCGCAACGGCAACAAGGTATCCCGCCCTGCCCGCTTTTTGGGATCGTAATCCTTGCCATTCACCGCCTTTTCGCGAAGCAGCGATTCGAGATAAAAATGAATCCCCGCCTGGGACCAGATGCGGTTCATCTTGCCAAGAATGCGCCCGATGTCGGAGTCGGTCAGTGTCGTGTGAACCGGCGGCGCGTTGGTGTCCTGCAACAGATGGATGCGCAGCGGCGCGAGGAGGAATTCATCCAGCGCGAAACCGTTGGTGGAGGCATCCGCCCGGCTGGACGCTGGCAGAAAAAACGAGAGACAAAAGGCGGAGACAATAATTCGCAGTGGAACGCAGTTCATAGTAGAAGCCACTGTCTAGCATCGCCGCCCTTCCCCGTAGAGAAAATAATTCTCCGTCCGTTCGACTTTTAATTGAATACCGGCCTGCTGAAATTCGGACTCAAGGCCGACCGGATCATAGAAGACCTTGACGACGGTGAATTCGCGACCGTCCTTCAGTTTCCGCCGCCGCGTGCCGACCTCGGCGACTGGCTGCCCGTGGTCTTTGGCCATCGAACTGCGCTCATTTTGTGAATCGACAAAGAAAAAGCGACCATCCGGCTTCAGCGCGTCGGCGATGGTTTTCAGAAACCCCGGCAATCGATCGGGCGGCACATGGGACAGGAAGAAACCCGCGAAGACAAAATCGTATTGCCGTGCGGGCGACCACTGGAACAGATCCACCCGCTGATACTCCACCTTCGGCGATTGAAGTTTAGTCGAATTGATGGCAATCATTTCCGCCGAGGCATCCAGCGCCGTGACGTGGTCGCAGAACTTCAGCAGTTCATGCGTCCAAATGCCCGTGCCGCAGGCCAGCTCCAAACCGGTTTCGACCATTTCACGGCCCTTGAGGCGCCGCCGAATCCCGTCCGACTCGTTCGCCCATTGGAGATTCTTCTCAATTCCCCAGTCGTAGCGCCCCTGCCGAAACCACCATTCGTCATACTCCGCCGCCCGCGCCGAATAATAGGCGATTTGTTCGTTGAGATCTGGATTCATTGTTCTTGAAGTTCATCCCGCAGTTTTAAATACCGCTCGACGCCAAGCAGTTGTTTCAGTTCGCCAAACGTCATCGCGGCGTTCGCCAATTCGTCAACGCGACCGGTAGTCTTCCATGTCTCGCACAACTCACGCATTGCCTTCGCGCAGACCATCAGCGATTCAATCGGGCAAACCACGATCTTGTATCCAAGTTGTTCCAGTTCATTCACGCTCAAGATCGGCGTATCACCGCCCGAGAGCATGTTGGCAAAGAGCGGAAACTTCACCCGTTTCGATACCGCTTCCAGTTCCGCCACGGATTGTGGGGCTTCAATAAACGCAATGTCAGCACCCGCGTGGCAACACCGATTCACCCGGTCGATGGCATCGTCGAGTCCGTTCATCTGACGCGCATCGGTGCGGGCGAAGATGACAAAATCGGGATTGCTCCGCGCCTTCACCGCCGCCTTGATCTTCATCACCATGTCGTCAGTGGGAATGACTTTCTTTTCGCCGAAATGACCGCAACGCTTGGGTGCCACCTGATCCTCCAGCAGAATCCCCGCCGCGCCGGCGGCTTCAAACGCCTCGACGGTCCGCTGCACCTGATGCAAATCTCCATGCCCCGTGTCTCCATCCGCGATGACGGGAATGCTCAAACGACCCGCCATACGCCGCACGGCATCCGCCATCTCCGTCATGGTCAGGAAGTTCAAATCGGGCAGACCCAGTTGCGACGCGCTGGTGCCGAAGCCGCCGATGAAAACGGTTTCAAATCCCGCCTGCTCGACGATCAGCGCGGTGAACACGTCGTGCGCGCCGAGCGAGCGGATGATTCCGGGTTGTTCAAGCAGCTCACGAAATCTTGCGGGAGTGGATGAATTCATGCGGATTTCGTAACGGATTGAACAATCGATGGCGAGATGGGAAAACGAGATCCGTCATCGCCAACCGGATCATCGCGCTCATCTTCCCGGACGGACTGTTCGGATACAACGCCTCCGCCGCCACCCTGTGTTCCACGTCCTCGAGCGTCACGTCCGCGAACGTAACGGGCGAACGTCCGCCGGTGACATCGGAATCTCCGCCACCCCCCCTTCCGCCTTCGCTCTTCGAGCTTCGCCAGACAAGTTTGTCACTCTTTCCATGAACCTACCGACACGCGGGACGCCCGGTGTGCGGACCCGGCCTGCAATTGCAGGCCGGGCTCCTGATCCGACGCATTTGGTTCAAGGGTACCCGGGGAGAACTTGCAAACACGCCATGACCACGCCATAGTCATGTCATGAAAACGACCGTTGAACTCGACGCTTCCAATCGGATCGTGCTGTCGCGGGAGCTGCGGCGGGCGGCCGGCATTCCCCGAAGGCAGAAACTGACTGTTTCCGCGACGCCCGGGCGGATCGTCCTGGAATTGGAGGCCAATACTTCCGGCCGTATTGTTAAACGCGGCAAACTCAAGGTCTGGACGGGTGCGGTGCCGACCATGCCGATCGAGGAGGCCGTCAACCAATCGCGACACTACACCCGATGACCTTTCTCGACACCGGGATCATGGTCGGAGCGGTCCTGAAGTCGCACCCCGAACACTCGGCCTGCCTCTCGGCATTGGAGGATTTCGAACGGCCTTTCACCAATGCCCACGCACTGGCGGAAACCTTCGCCACGCTCTCCGGCTTCTACAAAGTGCCGACCGAGGTGGCGGCGGAGTTGACCCTGAGTCTTCGCGATACAGTCGAGGTGGAGGAACTGGGGTTGGCGGACTACGAGACGGCGATTAAGGAGGCCCGCAGCCGGGGAGTGATGGGCGGCGGAATCTACGATTCCCTCCACGCAACCTTTGCCCGCCGCAAAAGGGCCCTCCAGATTGTGACGCGCAATCCCTCACACTTTGAGCACGTGGCACCCGACATTGAAATCTTGACTCCTTGAGGTGTCAAAACCAGGTGGGAAGAAGCGAGTTTCGGCACTCAGCCACATTTCGACTCGCCATCAAGGCGTGCGTGCCCGAAAAACACGGCATGAACATCGCTGAACTTAACCATGTGGCCATTCACGTCGAAGATGTGGAGAGGACGCATGATTTCTACTCGCGCGTTCTGCGACTGGAACCACTACCTCGACCGGCATTCGATTTTCCGGGTGCCTGGTTCCGACTCGGCAGCCAACAGGAACTGCACATCATCGGCGACCGAAATGCGCCGGTGCATTCGCACAATCGCGGCACTCACTTCGCCCTGCTCGTGGATGATATCGAGGCATGGGAAAAACATCTCACCGAGGTCGGTGCAGATTTCAATCCGAAGAAGTCCCGACCCGATGGCGCGTGGCAGATTTTCATCATCGACCCGGACGGACATTACATCGAGTTGTGTTCGAAGACGGGGATGGCCGAAATGTAGCGCAGGCGTCTCGCCTGCACGAGGCCCGCGCCAGTCGGAGACACTTCCGAATCTTCGGAAGCGCTGATTGCCAGATGGATTCCTTCCACAGGCTGGAAGCCTGCGCCACGAAGGGGCTGCCCGCGTCGCTCAATACTTCGGCACGGAGGGATCAATTTCGTCGGACCAGGCGGTGATGCCGCCCTTGACGCTCTTGAGATATTTGAACCCGTTTTCCTTGAGGAAGTTCAGGGCCTTCATTGAGCGGACGCCGCCCTTGCAGTGCAGATAATACTGCTGGTTCGGATCGAGGTCGGTGAAGATTTCCGGCAGTTTGCTGAGCGGGAACATCGGCACACCATCAATCTTCGCAATCTCAGCTTCGTCCGGTTCGCGCACATCGATTACCTTGATATTCAGGCTCGCGTCATCAAGCGCCTTCTTCATCTGCTGGACGGTCACCTCGTCCGGATTTTCCGTGGGTTCCGCCGATTCCGGTTGGATGCCACAGAACATTTCGTAATCGATCAACTCCTTGATGGACGGATGGTCGCCGCACAACGGGCATTCGGGATCGCGTCGCAATTTGACCTCGCGAAATTTCATGTCGAGGGCGTTGTAGAGCATCAGGCGACCGACCAGCGGCGTTCCTTTGCCCAGGGCGAGCTTGACGATCTCCGTGGCCTGGATGCAGCCGATAATTCCCGGCAGCACACCGAGCACACCACCCTCGGCGCAACTGGGCACCATCCCCGGCGGGGGCGGTTCCGGATAAAGGCAGCGATAGCACGGGCCACCCATGGACGGCGCGAACACACTCGCCTGCCCCTCGAACCGAAAAATGGAACCATAGACGTTGGGCTTGCCGAGAAGCACGCAGGCGTCGTTGGTGAGATAGCGGGTCGGGAAATTGTCCGTGCCGTCCACGACGATGTCGTACGGCCCGATGATTTCCATGGCGTTTTCGGCGGAGATGCGGGTGTTGTGCAAGACGACTTCGCAATTCGGATTGATGCTATTGATGGTGTCCTTCGCCGACTCGCCTTTGAGCCGTCCAACATCCTCGGTGCCGTGCAGAATCTGCCGCTGGAGGTTCGAAAAATCCACCACGTCAAAATCCACCAGTCCGATTTTACCAATGCCGGCGGCCGCCAGGTACATGGCAATGGGAGAACCAAGCCCGCCCGCGCCGATGCAGAGGACGCTGGTCGCCTTGATTTTTTTTTGCCCGGCCATGCCGACCTCGGGAAGGATGAGGTGGCGGGAATAACGTCTGATTTCGTCGTTGTCTAAATTCATGTCGCGAATAGAGTGCCGACACTAACCCCGACGAGCGGGAAATCAAGCCTGCGAGGCATTCTCGAATCCAGCGCACTATTCGGGACACGAGAATCACGACAGCCAGCGACGCAGCGCAATTCATTGGCAGCGAATTAATGAACAGTAAAACGGGCTCCAATCCAGGCACCGTTCGCGAAGCCGCAACGGCGATTCGGCGAAAGCTCCAATCGTTGAAGCCGCGGCTGGCGATTGTGCTCGGCAGCGGATTCAAGGCAGCAACAGATGCGGTGGAAATCGTCTCGCGAATGCCTTACCGCACATTACCAGGCTTCCAAACTTCCGGCGTTCCAGGACACGGGGGTGAATTGCTGGTCGGTCGTCTGTCCGGGGTGCCGGTCATCGTTTGCAGCGGCCGAATCCACTATTACGAGGGACACTCGATGGAAACAGTGACTCATCCGGTCCGCGTACTCGCGGCCCTCGGGGTTCAGGACCTGCTATTGACGAATGCCGCCGGTGGCATCAATTCGAATTATCGACCAGGTGAATTCATGTTGCTGACGGACCACCTGAATTTCATGGGAGACAATCCATTGCGCGGTTCCCGGACAGCATCGAGTTCTCCGTTTATCGACCTTTCAAAAGCCTATGATGGGGACTTGAACAAGACAATCCAGCGTGCGGCGAGAACGACCCGCGTAAAGCTTCATCGTGGCATTTACCTGGCCGTCAGCGGGCCGTCTTACGAAACGCCGGCGGAGATTCGGGCGTTTCGAAAACTGGGTGCTGACGCCGTGGGGATGAGCACCGTGCCCGAAACGATTGTCGCACGTGCCTGCGGAATCCGGGTCGCCGGAATTTCCTGCATCACGAATCCAGCCGCCGGTCTCAGCGGGGACAAACTTTCCCATGACGATGTGCTGAAAGTCGGGTCGCAATCCACGCAAACGGCAGTTAAGCTGCTCTCCAGGTTTGCAGAATACTATGGAGACACCGTCACGGGATAATCTCATCGCAGCGGCCATCCGGGCGACGGACCACGCCTGCGCGCCATATTCCGGCCTGCGCGTGGGCGCGGCGCTGGCCACGTCATCCGGAAAAGTCATCACCGGCGCAAATGTTGAAAGCGTCAGTTACGGACTGACTTGTTGCGCGGAACGGATCGCGCTGTTTAAAGCCCTTACCGACGGCGAGCGCGATTTCGAAGCCATGGCATTGGTCAGCCCGGCCTCCCCGGCGTTCACGCCGTGTGGGGCGTGCCGACAACTCCTTGTGGAATATGCCGCCAATGCGGTTCTGTGGTGTGCGGACAGTCGGAATCCGTCGGTAATCAAGTCATTCACGGTAAAAGAATTGATGCCAGAAGCATTGATTTCCTTGCCAAACCACAGCAAATCCAGTTGAGAAACTTCCCGGCGGCCTTTAAGTTCCGTCGGAACAGCTAAATGAAGCTCGGAATCAAGAAAGATCCCTTCCCGCTCGACGACGCCAGTTGGCCGGTTGTTGTAATTTCGTTTGACGGAAAGATTCAGCAGGTCAACTCGGCCGCCAATCGCCATTTCCTGACTTCCGAACGCAAGGAACTCAAGGACCTCGCTGAGGTCTGGTCAGACGAAAACGGCTGTTCCGCCAGAGTATTTCTTCAGCGACTTTCGGTTGCCTCGACGGCGACCTTTCCTCTCAAATTGCAAACGCGGAGCGGCGACCTCAAGCCTTACCTCGCCAGCATCTGCCGCTGGGTGCGCAAACGGGAAAAAGTCCTGCTGATTCAACTCCTGCCGCGAACAGGCGGTCAGGGGCATACCGGTGAAACTGTCTTCTTTTCGCGCGACGCGCAGAGTCAATCTTCGGCCGCCACGCCATCGGAAGCACCAGAGCCGGCCGAAGGTCTCGATCGTCACAAACTGATGTGCGCCCTGCAGTTGACGCGCACAGTTGCCATGGATTTCAACAACGCGTTGACCAGTATTCTCGGACACACGTCATTATTGCTGGACAAGCTCGAGACCGAGCATCCCTGCCGTGAATCTTTGCAGCAGATCGAAAAATCAGTCGAGCGAGCCACTCAGGTCGCCTTGGACCTCGCTGCCTTCAGCCAGGAAGAGAAGGGTCTTGCGCCGACCACTGCCGGCAGCACGAACAAGCTCCTGCGCAGCGTCGTGGAAAAATTTAAATCAAGCTGCGCTTCAACGGTTTACTGGCGACTGAACTTTGAACCAAAACTGCACTCCGCCAATTTCGCCGAGCCCAAAATGGAGCAAGCCATTGCAAAGATTTTTGAAAACGCGATTGAAGCCATCAATGGGGACGGAATGGTGACGGTGACCAGCGGAAATGTTGAATTTGAGGTGGATACAGCGGAATCTCGCATGAAGATTCCAGCCGGACGATATATCTCCATCGACATCAACGACACGGGTCCAGGCATCCCGGCGAAGGATCACGAACACGTGCTTGAGCCTTTTTTCACGACGAAAGAGGGACATCGCGGACTGGGTCTGGCATGGGCCTATGGTTTGATTACCAATTTTGGCGGTCATCTGGTGGTCCAAAGCGCGACCGGTCAGGGAACCACTGTGCGCATCTACCTGCCAGCCTCGGATCGAACAGAGGACGAACCACCGGAAGCCGAAGCGGAACTGACCGGCGATCAGTCCATTCTGATCGTGGACGATGAAGAACTGTTGAGAACCATGGGGGACATGGTTCTCAGTTCATACGGTTATAAAGTGCTGACAGCCGCGAACGGCCGAGAAGCCCTCGATTTGCTGGAGAAAGACGACACCCCGCGCATCGACCTCGTGGTCACGGATCTGGTGATGCCACACATGGATGGCTATGACCTCATCAAGACACTTCAGTCTCAAATGCCGGATATTCGCATTATCTGCACGAGTGGCAATTTTCGCCCGGGCAATTCAGAGTTGGGAATCACCTACTTACAAAAGCCGTTCAACAGCATGAACCTGGCGCGAGCCGTCAAAAAGGTCCTCAGTGCCGACGTCGCGATCGCCGCCAGAGCATAAGGGAAAGTTCGCTCGAAATCCCCCATTTCGACCGCTCATCTCGTAGAATCTTCAAAACGCCGACATAAGTTGACTTAATTCGTAATTTCGAATTAAATATCCTTATGCAAGTGCAGAGCCTGAAAGTATTCTGTGATTTGGCCGAGACGGAAAGTTTCACCAAAGCCGCTCGAATCAACAGCGTCACACAATCGGCGGTGAGTCAGCAAATCAGTGCTCTGGAGCGCCAATTTCGATCCTCCTTAATCGAACGCAGCAAGAAGAAGTTCCGACTCACCCGGGAAGGCGACGTCCTCTACGAGTACGCCAAGCAGATGATTCAGACTTACGATTCGCTCTTGAGCCGGCTTCAGGAAATCAAG
>CALBIE010000019.1 GCA_937893495.1 uncultured Verrucomicrobiales bacterium
CGGCAATTGATCATGCTGGCGGTGAGCCCAAGCGAGTCGCCTGCGATGCGCGGAACGGTCCCCGCTAAACCCACAAGATTTCGCAGTTATCGCAGACTGGTTCATTGACTTTCATCTTAGCGTGGAAGAATGGCATTCATCACGAACGGCCACATGAGATCCTTGTAGAATCGATGTCCGTCGTCGCCCCAGCGATGGTCGAAATGGTCCTCGACTCCGGCGGTGCGATAAATGTGCCGAACCTTGGCGCTTTCCTCCATTATGTCCTTGTCGTCGTGCAATGAATCGCCGTGGCCGTTCACGATGAGCAGATGCCGTGGCGCAATCAATCCGACGACCTCCGCCATGCCGCCGTACTCGAGAATGCGAGGTACGGTGTTGCAATCGCACTGATAGATCCGTCCCTCCGCACTCACCAGCTTGTCAAACGAACAACTGGGCACCGCGACGGTGATGCGTGGGTCGAGCGCCGCGGAATACATGGTGACGAAACCGCCGCCGGAATTGCCCATCATCAGGATTCGTTTCGAATCGGCTTTCGGCAGCTTGACCGCCCAGTCGATGATGCGCTGCATGTCCCACACCCGTTCCCCGATGGCCGTCCGGCCACCCAGCAGGCAGTGCATGAGGTGGCTCCGGCAATCTCGTTTGTCGTGGCGTTCGTAAACATCCGGTACACCATCCACGGACAGACCACGAACGGCGGGCGCGATTGCGATAAACCCGCGCTGGGCGGCCTGCACTGCGACATCCCGATCCTGAGCGAGGGATTTCTGTCGATGGTCCTCGCTATGATAGGCGCCGGCATAGGTGTCGTGCCCAATCCGATCGTGACCATGTGGGAGGATGGCGAGCGGGAATGGTCCGTCGCCGTGAGGAACGAAAAGCCAGAAGGGAATTCGCACATGCGGCTCGGTCACGATGACGCCTTTGCGACGAGTGAAGCCGTCGAACTTTTCTTCAGCCTCAAATGTGACGGTGGGTTGGTGTTTCCCGCTGACGCGTTCGATCTGGTTCAGGCCGACCAACTCGCGCAAAACCGGTCGCCACTGTGATTGCCATCTGGTAACTCCGTCCAAATCGAGCGCCTGAAAGTCAAACTTCCGCAATTCCTTCGCGTAAACCCGCTCCAGGTGTTTGATGATATTGGGAGAATGTTTCGGGGAATCCGTTGCCGCGAAACTGGTGGACGACAGCAGGAGCGAAAGGGATAACACTGTCAACGGAAGCGTGGTGGTCTTCATTGAAATCTCATTGCTAACAAATGTTTTGGATGTTCGCGAGGGAGAATCTTCGCCTGTGGAATATGCGGGCGCATTTGGGCGGACTCCTCGGGATGAAGCGCAGCCGGCTTAGACTTATCATTTCCGATAAAACGGCTTCGGTTGGAATCGAATCCCCGGTGCCGCAGGAAAGATTAAGCCGGCAACATGCCGGCGCTCCGGTTCAGCAACGCAAGGCGCGGCCTTTTGCGACTCGTCCAATCCCTCCCGTATCCCTTTCCATGAAACGGATGGGATCTCTGCCACAGATTCAGGGAAGCCACAGAGGAAGCCTCAATCTGCGGTAAATTCGGTTCAATGTCCCGATGTGCGACTTCGGAATCGTGAAAGCTCTCCCACGAACATGACGGAGCGCCGAGCACCTGCCCGGCGAGATATTGCCGCTCGAAATGCCTTTGCGCCGAGCGGGTGTTCGGCGCTCCAATTTTGCAGTTCATAGCTCCAATGTGCGTTTATTGATTCGTGGAAGCTTTCCATGAGCCTGACGCTTTCAATGAACCGATTCAGATCGTGCCCCACGGACGGCAAGGCCACCCCTCGGATGAAAACCATGATTCCTCTCAAATCCGTGGGAAGTCCCCTGTGGTTCATCGCCTATTAGTGGTCCAAATATGTTACGTCCGGTGTCAGGCGTAATGCGATTCGAAGGCTTGCCACGGAGCATCAGGTTGCGCTTAATAAAAGAACTCAATCGGTAGTCTCATGATCTTGCGCTCTCCAATCGTGTTTCTCGTCATAGTGGAAAGCTGCCTGTGCACGCAGGTTGGTGCCGTTCGATACAATCGGGACATCCGGCCGATTCTTTCCGAGTTCTGCCTGAAATGTCACGGACCGGATGCGCGGGAACGAAAGGCGGGCCTGCGATTGGATGTTCGGGAAAGCGCGCTCGGCAAAACCAAGAAGGGCAATCGCGCGATCGTGCCGGGGCAATCGCATTTGGGCGAACTGCTCAAGCGCGTTTCATCAAATGACGCGGATGTTCGAATGCCGCCCGCGGAAACCGGCAAACGGCTTACGCCGAAGCAGATTGCGATATTGCGGCAGTGGATTGACGATGGCGCTGAATATGAAAAGCATTGGGCGTTCATTCCTCCGAAAAAGGCCCCATTGCCGACAGTTTCCAACTCCGAATGGCCGCGGAATGCAATCGATCGATTTATACTCGCTCGTCTCGATTCTGAATTGGTTCCCCCGAATCATGAAGCGGAGGCGACGACGTTGCTGCGCCGCCTTTCGCTCGACCTGATAGGTTTGCCTCCGGCACCGGACGAAGTCGCCGATTTTGCCACTGCGTGGAGACAGGATTCTGAAACGGCATGGCGCGGGGGCATTGAACGCCTGCTGACGTCTCCGCGTTTTGGCGAGAAATGGGCGCGTTGGTGGATGGACCTGTCTCATTACGCGGATACGGCCGGGTACACGGTGGATTACGGCAGACCACACGCGTGGCGTTGGCGTGACTGGGTGATTGAAGCGTTCAACAAAAACGAGCCATTCGACAGGTTTACCATCGATCAGATTGCCGGGGATTTGATCCCGGGTGACACAGCTTGGCAAAGGATTGGAACGGGCTTTTTTCGCAACACGCTCAGCAATCGCGAGGGCGGGGCGGACCTGGAGGAGTTCCGCGTGAAAAAAATCATCGATCGGACCGCAACCTATGGCGTCACCTGGCTGGGCCTGACGGTTGAGTGCGCGCAGTGCCATGACCATAAATTCGATCCGATCACGCACCGTGACTACTACAGCCTCTACGCGTTCTTCAACAATGCGGACGAAATCAACTTTGACGATCCCTTGCCCGGTGAAAAGGAGCGTTGGGATAAGGCACTGGCGGGGTATCGAAAACGATGGACGGAACTGGTGTCGCCGCATGAATCGGGCTTGAACGCCGTAATGCGCAAATGGGAAACAATGATGCTCGATGCGGAGCGGAATCCCGGGATGGATTACAAGCGCGACCGGGCGCTGGAGCTTCTCGGGATCGTGTTCGAACCGGGCAAGGGCGAAGGACAGTTGGAAGGGGTTCGCATCTCGCGTATCCCTTTTGAACATCGCACGCAACGGCAGAAGGAGCGCCTGCTCGACTATTTCCTCGTTCGGGGACGGTTGGGGATCGAATCCGAATTCGATGCGCTCAAACTTGGCGACCTGAGGAAGGAACTACAGGAGTTGGCGAAAACGCTGCCTCCCATCAGTCGGCCGCCGATTCTGGAAGCGGCAATATTTCCGCGCGTGACCCGAGTGTTTGCTCGCGGTGATTTTCGAACACCTGACGCTCCCGTTGATGCGGCGACACCTGGTTTTCTGCATCCTCTCGAACAACCCGGTCGCTCGGCGTCGCGTCTCGATTTGGCACGTTGGACCGTTTCAAGGGAGAACCCGCTGACGGCCCGTGTCGTGGTCAATCGGATCTGGCAGGAAATTTTTGGGCGAGGACTCGTCACGACCCCTGAGGATTTTGGAACCAAGGGCCGTCTGCCGACCCACCCGGATTTGCTCGACTGGTTGGCGGTTGATTTCATGGACCACGGTTGGGACCTGAAACGATTGATTCGGACGATGGTTGACTCGGCGACCTATCGTCTTTCGTCGCGTGTTGCTCCGGCGATGCTTGATAGGGATCCCCAGAATGAACTCTTGTCCCGTTTCCAGCGAACCCGGCTTAGCGGTGAACTCGTTCGCGACACGGCGCTGGCCGCGAGCGGATTGCTGGATTCAGGGATGGGCGGTCCAAGCGTGCGCCCGCCGCAGCCGGAAAGCGTGACCAGTGAGGGCAGTTACGGCGCGAAGTGGAAAACCAGCGAAGGGGGAGACCGGTATCGTCGCGGGATCTACACATGGATCCAGCGCGTCTCACCCTATGCGCAATTCGTCACGTTTGATTTGCCCAACGCCAATCGCGCCTGTGTCCGTCGTGATCGATCCAATACGCCCCTGCAGGCGCTAACTCTTTTGAACGATCCCGTATTTGTCGAGGCTGCCGGCGCACTTGCTCGGCGGATCGTAAACGATGCGCCGGCGAGTGACCTGGAAGCCCGACTGTCCTTTGGTTTTCGTGTCTGCATGGCGCGCGAGCCGACGAATGTCGAATTGAAATCATTGAAGAGGTTTCACCAGGGCACGGCAAGGGCAGAAAATGACGTACAGTCGGATGATACCAAAAATCCCCTAAAGCAATGGGATTCGTGGGTTGCCACCGCTTCCGTTCTGTTGAATCTCGATGAGTTCATCAACCGCGAATAAACGCATGAGCGACCTTTCAGAAACCTGTTCCCGCCGAGAATTCCTCCAGCAAGGCGGGTATGGTTTCGGCTCCATCGCGCTTTGGCATCTGCTTGCATCGGAGGGCAGGGCATCCGTTCAGTCTCGGTTGTCAATCGCTCCGCGCGCGAAAAACGTCATTTTTCTTTTCATGGCAGGTGCTCCGTCGCACCTGGATTTGTTTGATCCGAAACCCGAGTTGACCCGTCGTCATCGTCAGCGCGCGCCCGAACACCTGCTCAAGGGACTGAACGACCCGGTCGTCAAGGCATCGCCGACGCTGTTTGCCAGTCCGCGCGAGTTTACTCCGCAGGGCCAGTGCGGAACTGAATTTTCGGATTACCTGCCCCACATCGGATCCGTCGCTGATGAGATTTGCCTGATTCGTTCGATGCACACCCACACCAACGTGCATGACCCGGCGCAAATGCTCTTCAGTTGTGGTAATACCCAGTTTGGTCATCCGAGCATGGGGTCGTGGGTGAATTATGGGCTCGGCAGCGAATCTCGGAATCTTCCCGGCTTTGTTGTGATGACATCCGACTCCGGCCATGGCATTTGTGCCGGTTCCAATGTCTGGTCCAGCGGGTTCCTTCCTTCGCAATACCGTGGTGTCACGTTTCGCAGCAAGGGCGAACCGGTGCTCAACGTCGCCAATCCCGTCGGACTGTCGCGCGCTGATCAACGGGCGCGGCTTGATGCGATTCGCGAAATGAACCGACTGCGCTTTGCCGGCACCGGCGACCCTGAGATAAACTCGCGGATTGAATCGTACGAAATGGCCTTTCGCATGCAGGCCGCAGTGCCGGAACTCATCGACCTGGCCGGTGAATCGAAGGCCACGCGTACGATGTACGGTCTCGACCATGAGAAGACCCGTCCTTTCGGCACCAACTGCCTGCTCGCGCGCCGCATGATTGAGCGAGGTGTCCGCTTTGTTCAATTGGCCCATTCCAACTGGGATCATCACAGCAACCTCAACGTAAATCTCAAAGTCGATTGCGACATGGTGGATCAGGGTTGCGCCGCGCTGATTCGTGATTTGAAACAGCGTGGCCTGCTTGATGAAACCCTGATCGTTTGGGGCGGCGAATTCGGCCGCACACCGATGAACGAAGTGCGGCGTGGATACACGCCCGGACGGGAAGGGCGCGATCATCATCCGTACGGGTTTTCAACCTGGGCGGTCGGCGGAGGGATTCGGCCGGGCACAGTGGTCGGTGCGACGGATGAGTTCGGTTATCACGCCGTCAGGGATCGGGTGCACGTGCACGATCTGCACGCGACCATTCTTCATTGCCTTGGCGTTGATCACGAACGACTGACTTATCGTTACCAGGGCCGCGACCATCGATTGACGGATGTTCATGGCAAGGTGGTTGGGAAGATGCTCGCGTGATATGGTGCTTGGCTTCGCGGAAGTGGACGAATGTCGAATCTGCCAAACCCGGTATGATTCGTTAGCCACGGATTGAACACGGATGAAACACCGATGGGGAATGATGAACCAAGATTTCAGGACATTTCGCGGGAGATTCAACGGGTCGCGACTCGCGATTTGTTCCCATGAACCGGGACGCCCCCTCACCCCATCCCTCTCCCCCGATGGGGGAGAGGGTGTCCGACTTGTCCGCCGTAGCTCGAAGAGCGAAGGTGGAAGGGCGGGTGAGGGGGCGTCTTGGTACATGGGCAGACCAGGAACCCGTAGAATATGCCAGGCATTAAGCTGGAACTACGTAATTGCAGCGGGAGGAGCGCGGAATTTATTCCGCAGAAACGTGGATTTGCAGATCGGCTTCCGTGGATTTCGATGGTTGGTTTTGAAACAAGAAATGGTTTTGGGTCCAGACGACATGGGAAAGCGCGTGAGCGTTTGTGGAAAGTGGACACTTCTGCGGAATGAATTCCGCGCGCCATCTGCTTCGATCCGGTATAGATGAAATGAGTTTTCCCTCGTCATCCGTGTTCGTCCGTGTTCCATCCGTGGCTCGAAATCTTGCGGCCATTATCTCGGCGACGTTCCTTCTCGCTGTCGTCGTGCCGCATGCATATCCGTCTGATATCGGTTCCCGCCTGGCATACCTCGACGAGGACAATCCGTATTACGTCAACGGCGATTTCCCGAAACTGACCACGCCGATGTGGATTGGCGAGGAAGGCGTGGAGGCTGCCATTCTGCTGTCCATCGACGACATGTGTCGCCCGTTTCCTCAAGGTCGTCCGAAAGGTCTGCCGGTTTATGCCCGTCAGCCAAAGGTGTATTTCAATTTTCTGAAACCGGTCATTGAACGGTTGCGAAAGATTGACGGTCGCGCGCCAATCAGTGTCTTCTGCCTGCAACTGGATGAGGCGGACGCAATCGTGCGGGAAATGCTGCAGCTTGGGTTGTCGATGGAGTGCCACACGTTTACGCATCCGGTTCCCCTCATGCGACCTGCGGCCGGAGGAAAGGACAGTCTTGCGCTGGCGAAAGAGGATTTCCTGAAGAGTGTGGGCAGTCTTCACAATGTGGAGGGTTCCACACCGGTGGCACATCGGACGCCGGGTTGTGATGCGCGAAATACGGCTTCGCCACGCTTCTTTACTGAGGTGTTTCCACTGCGCACGACTGGGGGCGGATTCCTGCGGATGGATTCCAGCATCTTCATGGCCTATACGAAACCAGTTAAAGGGTTGCCTCGTGAATGGTTTTTTCACGAAGACGGCCGGCCGCGATTTGCCAAATTCATTGGTGGCATTCCATTCACGAAAACATTCGTCAATTACGTGGAGAATTATCCATACCCATACGTCATCAACAATCTGCTCTGGGAGCTGCCGGCCGCGATTCCCGGGGACGCGCATGGCGTGCATGCCTATAAGCATCGAAGCCCGAAGACGGTTGAGGATTTGAAGCGGGCAATCGACATCATGGTGGCGAAGCAGGGGTTGTTTACGCTGTGTTTCCATCCCCATGGATACATCGACGCGGATCAGGTCGTTGAGCTGATTGATTATGTGGATGTGACCTATGGCAAACGGATCAAGTTTCTCAACTGCCGGGAGATCAACGAACGACTGACGAAGAATGCTTTGGGCGGTGTTCCGTTGCGCGCGGATGACGGGAGTGACAACGGGGTGCGTGTGCTGGACGTCAACAACGACGGGTTTCTGGATGTGGCCGTCGCCAATGGCAAGACCTCCCGTACCCGCGTTTGGGACGCAGGTTCCAGACGATTCCGCGAATCCGGGTTTCCGGTTTCCGATGTTCGCGGCGACGTGAGGTTTTTCACGGCAGCCGGTGGGGCTGCGGGAATCGCTTGGCAATCAGGCGGCGGCGTCCAGGCGTGGGTTTGGAATGCCGGTGAATGGAAAGAATTGAAATCCAGGTTAAGGTTTGGACTTGGCCATGGCACGCGTTTCCTCGATGTGAATGGCGACGGTGTGTCGGACCTAATCGTGAACAATGCCGGTGCCAATGCGGTTTATCTCTGGTCGGAACGCCACCGGGATTGGCGGAAGGCAGGTTTTGCATTGCCGGCAAGAGGGATGCTGGTTGACCGGCAATTCCAAGATCGCGGTCTGCGATTTGTCGATGTGAACAAGGATGGACATAACGACCTCGTCTATTCCAACGAAGACGAATACGGCGTCTGGCAATACGTCGATGCGAAAACGGGTTGGTCCAAAAAGCTGTTGGGTGGCAGGATGAATCCGAGCGCTCCACTGGTGCCGATTACGGTCAACGGACGAAACAACGGCGTCTGGTTTCGTCCGGGTGAGATGTTGATGGTCAATGAATTCACCGCGATGGAACGGGACCACGTGGTGGTAAGAAGGTTTTCTAGCTGGCTGAAATCCAAATGAAGACAAGACGGCAGTTTTCGAACGCAACGCTCGTGATTCTGGCCGTTGCCGGGCCGTTTTGGTGGTTTGGACTGACGGAACCGGAGAGCGAGGTGAAGGTGAAGGCTTTATACATTGGTGGGACAATAGGATTCTTCGCCATTTTGGTGCTGCTGGTCGCGTGTTCGTTTTACCTGGGCGATTCCATTCGGTGTATGATCTCGCCTCAAGAGGGAAAAGTACCCACTTCGAGCCGGATCAGCTCCAACGATTCTGAACTGAACGATATGAAGGGAACACATCGAAACAATGAGTGACTCTGTGAAATCCACGAAAGACAACTGGTGTGTGCTCGCGGCTTCCTTGGCCGCCGGCTGGGTTGGAATCTACGTGTTCCTCTGGATCACGAGTCAGGGCTTCTACGCACTGATTCTTCCGGGTGGCCTGGCGGCCATCGGCGCGGGAGTCAGGCCGTGTTCATCGAAACCCGTCGCTGCCGTCTGTGGATTGTGGGCGGTATTCGTCGGCCTGGTCGCCGAGTGGAAGTTTGCGCCGTTCAAGGCCGATGACAGTTTCGGCTATTTTCTCACGCACGTTCATCAGTTGATGCCGATTGCCCTGATTCTGATCGGGATCGGTGGTGCGATTGGCTTTTACATTCCGTTCCGCTCCGTGTTTCGCGACGCGAACAAACCGCGAACACTGTGAAAGTTCCAGACGTTGCCGGCAGTTTTCCGAGTGATACGAATTTCTCTACTCACTCTGAATTATACTGCGTAATTACTTTAACGCAGAGAGGCAGAGAACGCGGAGGGCCGCAGAGATTCGGATCAGTTTTCTCCTCTGCGCCTCGGCGTTCTTTGCGTTGAATCAGGAATTTCGAAAATCCAAGGCCTTCCTCGAATGGGCTTTTCTTTTCCTTGCATGAATTTGAGAGCATGGGAGCCTTGTCAAATACCAGCAATGCACAATCACCTTTTCATGCAGGTCCTGCTCCTGCCGTCAGTTGTCACATTGACTGCGGCGCAGTCGTCGCCGGATTATCTGCGGGAGGTGAAACCATTGCTGGAGCACAAGTGCTATGCCTGCCATGGCGGTTTGAAACAGAAGGCCGGACTGCGGTTGGACACGGCGGTCAACATCCGCAAGGGTGGGAAGAACGGTCCGGCGATTGTTTTGGGCAAGCCGAACGAGAGTCTTTTGATTCGTAAGGTTTCGGAAGCGGATGAAGCGAAACGGATGCCGCAGCAGGCCAGCGAATTGACGAAGGATGAGATCAATCTGCTCAAGCGGTGGATCGCCGCCGGGGCTTCGGCTCCAAGTGATGAGAAGGAACAGCAGGATCCGCGGGCGCATTGGTCGTATCAAGTTGTGGCGAAGCCGGAAGTGCCGGTTGGGGGCAGAGATCAGCGGTCAGCGGTCAGCGGTCAGATGGGGAACGCGATTGATGCGTTTCTTGCAGTTGAACAGCGGCGGTTGGGGCTGAAGCTGGCACCGGCGGCGGAGAAGCCAATTTTGTTGCGGCGGGTTTATCTGGATTTGATCGGCTTGCCACCGACTCCGGCCGAATTGAAGTCTTTTGCCGAAGATGATTCAAAGGGTGCGTATGCCAAGGTGGTCGATCGGTTGCTTGACGATCCGCGATATGGCGAGCGTTGGGGACGCCATTGGATGGATATCTGGCGCTACAGTGATTGGTATGGACGTCGCGGACAGAATGAGATTCGCTACAGCATGCGGCACATCTGGCGGTGGCGGGACTGGATCGTGCAGTCGCTCAATGACGACAAGGGTTACGATCGGATGATTGTTGAGATGCTCGCGGGTGACGAGGTCGCGCCGACGGACGAAGGCGCCCTGGCGGCCACAGGATTCGTCGGGCGGAACTGGTACAAGTTTGATCGCAACGTGTGGTTGTTTGACGCCGTGGAAAGAACCAGTCAGGCGCTGCTCGGACTGACCATGCGATGCGCGCGTTGTCACGACCACAAGTATGATCCCATTACGCAGGAGGATTACTACCGGTTTCGCGCGTTCTTCGAGCCGCATGGTGTGCGGACTGATGCGGTCAGCGCGCAGGTGGAGAAGGTGAACGACAACAACTCGAAATTGACGCTCAAGGAAGGTCTGTCGCGCGTTTACGACGAAGAACTCAATACCAACACTTACGTGTTCCGGCGGGGGCGACGATCGAAATCCGGACAAGTCACGACCACTGACCCCGGCCGTTCCAGTCTCTCTGACTCGCGAACCGGTTGCGATCAATCCGGTGACATTGCCGATCGAATCGTTTTATCCCGCGCTTCGGGATAAGATTGCTTCGGAGAGCATTGTTCTGGCGGAAGGGAGAATCAAAAAAGCGGTTGAAACCACGGCAAAGGTGATTGCCGAACGCAAAGCATTGGCGGAACAGATTGCGTCGATTCGCGCGGGAGAAATCAAGTTGCCTTCGACCCGGACAAATTTTCTATCGGACCCATTTGACAAGGAACAACCCGCCGTGTGGAAGCGGGTGAGCGGGAAATGGAAATATGAAGATGGCAAACTGTCGGAAAGCCTGGTGACTTCCTTCGCCACGATGGTGACGAAGCAGGATCATCCGACGGATTTCCGTGTGAAGGTCCGTTATCGTCCGTTGCAACCGGGGCATTATCGGTCTGTTGGTTTCAGCTTCGACTATGTGAGCCAGACCCAATCGCAGGATGTCTATACCAGCACGGGCAATGCGGCGCAGAGTGTGCAGGCGTTTCATCGCACCGGCGGGAAGAATCATTATCCGCGGGAAGGGATCGTCAAAACGCAACTGAAAGTCGGAGAAATCACCACGGTGGAGGCAGAGGTGCGGGGCGAGCGATTGAAAATCTGGCTCAACGGCGAGGAGAAGCTGGATTATCGGATGCCGATTCCCCGGCGGGCCGGCAAGTTCGCGCTATGGGTTCACAGTGGTGCTGCTGAATTCCTGGATCTCGAAATCAAGGCGCTCACGAAGACGTTGGAGGATCTGGAACGGGAACATGCGGGCTTTGGCGATACGATTGCCGCCAGTAAGAAAGACGAAGAGATTGCAGCCGAACAGGTGGTCTCCCTGAAAGCGCGGCAGGCGGCCGAACGGGCAAAGTATTCCGCCTCGGCTTCGGGAAAACCTGAGGAACTTGCGAAGGCGGCGGCGAAGGCGGAAGCGCGGGTCAAACTGATGGAGGCGGAACGTGATTTGATTCTGGCCGTCGATAAGAACAGCGCCGGCAAGAAAGTCGCCGACGCGAAGAAAGCGCTGGAGAAGGCGGGAACCAAGTATGAGCCATTAGGTGAGGTTTTCCCGAAGACCAGCACGGGGCGCCGGGCGGCTTTGGCACGATGGATTGCCTCGGCGGAGAACCCGCGAACGGCGCGCGTCGCGGTCAATCACATGTGGCTGCGCCACTTCGGAACCGCACTGGTGCCCAGCGTCGCCAACTTCGGCCCGGCCGGAAAACCTCCGACGCATCCAGAGTTGCTCGACTGGCTGGCGGCGGAGTTGGTCGAAAACGGCTGGAGCATGAAGCATTTGCATCGACTGATGGTGATGTCGGCTGCTTATCAGCGTTCTTCAAAGGCGATGGAGCAATCGGCCGATTCGGACAACCGGTTTTATTGGCGGATGAATTCGCGACGCATGGAGGCGGAAGTGGTGCGGGATTCACTGCTCTACATCGCGGGAAATCTCAGCACGGAGATGGGTGGCGAAGATTTGGATGAAAAACACGGCGCGACTTCGAATCGACGGAGCCTCTATTTCCGGACGACTCCGGACAATCAGATGCCGATGTTGAGCGCGTTCGACCTGGCGAATCCCAATGCGTGTTACCAGCGGGAGGCCAGCGTGGTTCCGCATCAGGCCCTTACCTTGATGAACGGCGGGCTGGCCCTCGATCAGGCGAGGTTGCTGGCAGGAAAGCTCTCGAAGCAGGTCGGCGCTGCGGAGGAACACGATGGCGCGTTTATCTGCGCGGCGCATGTGGCAATTCTTAATCGCGTGCCTTCGGATGTTGAATCTCGATTGATGGCTGAGTTCCTTGTTGAGCAGCGAAACACTTTGGACAAGCCGGCCGGATTGAAGGCCTTTCCCGGTGGTGGGGAATCGAAGGTTGCGCCGTCCAAGGATCACGTTCAGCGCGCCCGCGAGAATCTCGTTCACGCGTTGTTCAGTCACAACGAATTCGTGACCATTCGGTGATGTGAATTTAAGCACAGGCTTTCAGCCTGCACGGGATTGTCGCCAATCGGGAGACTCGATTGCGGCGGAAAAGTTTTATTGGAATCTCAGTTGGCAATCCGCCCGTATGGCGCGCTCGCGAATGCTCGTTTCAAGTAGATGGTTTTATGCAGGCGGGACGCCTGCGCGTGGACTTTGGTTAAAAAACAGACGCTAATCTATTGTTCGAACGTGCGATAAAAGCGACGGGGGAACAGAGGAGTGTTTGGATCAATGATTTCAATCAGGCCATTGGTCAGAACCAGGGGATTTGTGAGCAATTGCCAGTCCACGAAGTTCGTGCTTGCCTCGACTCGGAAGTTGACAAGATCACCCGACGCAAGCGAGCCACCACCATTGTCGCCGAAACGCAGCCGCAGATGACCATTTCCCAGCCGCCACGGTGGTTGAAATACCTGTGGCACTCGAACTCGTACGATTGCATTACTGGTCAGCAACGTGGTTGCCGAGTCGCTGAGAGCCGCTGCGTAGAGGCCGCCATTGAGGCGGGTGGCATTGGAAAACGTGAGGGTGGAATTAGTCGCGTCGAGGATAGGTGCGCCATCTTTTTGCCATTGGAAATTCAGAGGGGCAATATTGCCCGTGCCGGCTGCCTGCAATTGCACGGTCGCGCCCCAATTGGTCACGACACTCTGGGGATGTAGCGTGATGAGGAGCGTTGGCGCGGTGACAGTGAATACGCTGCTCGTGCCTCGATGGCTGGAACCGTCATCGACGTTGATCGTGATATTGGTGACCGCGTTCGTGATGCGAATCACCCCTCGCCAGAAACCGTTGGTAAATACGCCGGTCACACCCGGCAGGACGGGAACAGAAGCACCGGCGCTGGTGGCCATCGTGACGGTGCTGTTGAATAGCTGCACGATATTGCTGGCGCCGTCGAAGGCGCGAATGGCGACCTCGAAGGGCATGTTCGTGTATTGAGGAGATGCAATGGGCTCAAATTCAAAGCGGTCGATGGCCGGTTGCACCGTCACAATGGCCTGGCGGCTGGTAACGGAACCGAAAGAGTTCGTCACGACAACATTATAGATGCCAGCATGGTTGGTCGTGATGCCGGACAGGATGAGACTGGTACCCGTCTGGGTGAGTAAATTCGTGCCAGCATGTCGCCACTGATAAACGAGCGGTTGGCTGCCCACCGCTCCGACGTTCATGCTAACGTCGCCCCCAATCGCGATGGCCGCATCACGGGGCTGGACAGTGATTATTGGTGGGGTCGCGGAATTGGTTCCCTTCAGGGCGATGGCGCTATCCATGACATTCGCCCATCCGGCCGGTGCCTGTGTTCCGGCCGGTTGAGCATTATTCCAGTCCCAGCCCAGAAAGACAATCTGACCGGCTCCGAGTGGGATGGAGGCAACCAGGGACTGTCCATTAGTTTCGTAAAGACTCTTGGCCCCGGCAGGCAGAGAACTAGTGTCGAGCGTCATCGTGTCGTTGTTGGCGGTGAGGACCGCAGGATCATCCGCAAAGGGCGTGCCGCCGGCCGCGACCGTGCGACTAAACAAACTGCCTGCACCCTGTGCTGATCCTGTCAGGGTCGTCCCAAGCACCTCATTCAGCAACGTCAAGGCGTTGGTTGGCGTTCCCGGCGAGCCGTGGACAATCAAGACTCCACCGCCGGTTGCGAGATTGATCAGCGCCTGTCGATTGTTGAATGCGCTGCCACGCCCGCCAAGAATAAATGGATGGTCGTTGGCATCGAGTCCGAGAATTTCGAAACCGCTCAAATTGCCGCCGAACCAGTTGTGACTGGGGCCGGAGTCAATGTTGGCGTCCGTCAGTAAGGGAAGGGTTGCCCGCCCGATGTCGGTCAAACGATGGCCGCTGGAGGTTCCGGCACTAGTCAGAACGATGTCCGGCCTGAAGTTGTTAAGCCAGCCGTATGCGGTCGCCCCATCATCTCCCCCGTGTGCCATGAGCCCACCACCTTCTCCCACAAACTGTGCGATGGTACCCGCGTTGGCGGTCAGGATGCCACCCTCGCTTGAGTCGAGATCGTCCGTGGCATCGGTTCCCGCCAGCCAGATTATCTTGGGGTTGGTTCCGTTGGTGGCCAGTGCGCTGAAAAATCCCTGAATAGCAGCAGCCCCGTTGTAAAAATTAACCGTCAACCCCAGTACGGTCGCCGCCGAACCGATGGCACCGCCCGCAGTGCCGCTGGTGGATGTGGTTGCCGCCGTACCCAGTGCGGCAATGTCTACCGTAAACGGGCCCGGCCGGGTCTGATCGCGGTTCAGGTTGGCGATGGAGTTTTGGACATAGAGCCAGCCCAACTGGTTGGCTCCGCCGGACACGTTGCCGTGTTCCGTCAGATCATCGCCTCCGAGAATTACCGGGCCCGGCACCTGACCGACACTGATCGGACTTCCGTTTTCCAAATCCGGAATGATCAGGACGTCCCGCCGGGACGCGGCCAGTGCTAGACTGGAATAGGTACGCGTCAAGTAGTTGAGAGAATTTACGGTGGCTTGCACGTTGTCTGATTCCGCTGTCGGCGTATTGCTCGTATCGACAAATAGTGGGTTGTCGAAAACGCCGACCAACGGATTGGCGCCCGCGAAACTCAACTCAGCGTCGGCATAACCGAGCGTCTCGGTGATCGATGAAAACTGACTGACACCTTCGTGGCGGAAGAACCAGCGATGCTGCCGCAAGGAAACCGTAAAGGCTGCGATGTCTCCGAGATCGGTGAGTATGTGCTGAGGGTCTACCCCTTCGAGGAGGT
>CALBIE010000020.1 GCA_937893495.1 uncultured Verrucomicrobiales bacterium
CTTCGCACACAGCCGCGCTCCGGCCCATTTGCAGTCGGGGGCAGTGTCAAGATGCTCCCGAGGGAAACCATTTGCGCGCTTGCGGCTATCGAGGATTCTGTTTCAATGCATGAGATTTCAAATGATCCCTGAGTTTATGCGAATAGTGGCAAATATCTCCCGCTGTCTGGCCGTTCTCTTCGGTATCGCCGCCCCGCTTGACATCGCCTTTGGCGCGAATGTCGAGTTTGCCCGTGATGTGTTTCCCATTTTCCAACGGGCCTGCTTTGAATGCCACGGTGAAAAGTTGCAGAAGGGCGGTCTTCGCCTCGACCAGAAGTCGGCCACTCTGTTTTCCGGACAAGACAGCGTCGTGATCGCCCGGGGCGCGGCCGGGAAAAGCGAATTGTATCGCCGCATCACCCTCCCTGGAGAACACGAGGACATCATGCCGAATCGCGGCGAGCCGTTGAAAAAACGGGAGATTGAACTGATTCGGGATTGGATTAACGCAGGCGCACCCTGGCCGGATGGGTTCCGTGTTCCGAAACACTGGGCTTACGTCGCGCCCGTTAAGCAGCCATTGCCGCAAGTTACGGCAGAGCGATGGGTTCGAAATGAACTCGATCGTTTCGTCCTTGCCCGACTGGAAAGGGACGAACTTCAGCCATCGCCCGAAGCCAGCCGTGAGACTTTGATTCGACGACTCTCGCTGGATCTGATCGGCATTCCGCCCTCTCCCGACGAAGTCGATGCGTTTCTCAGCGACAAATCCGCGGACGCCTATGAAAGTCTCGTAAATCGCCTGCTGAAATCGGACGAATTTGGCGTCCGCTGGGCGCGTCCGTGGCTGGACTATGCGCGGTATGCGGATTCGCATGGTTACCAACGCGATAACTTTCGAGAGATCTGGGCTTATCGAGACTGGGTCGTAAACGCCCTCAACGCCGACATGCCTTTTGATCGTTTCTCGATCGAGCAACTCGCGGGCGATCTCATTCCCAACGCAACCCAGGCGCAAAAAATTGCCACCGGCTTCAATCAGAACTCCCCCACCAATGTCGAGGCCGGTACCGAACCGGAAGAGACCCGCGTCAACCAGGTCTTTGATCGAGTCAACACGCTGGCCACCGTCTGGCTGGGCTCCACCCTGGAGTGTGCTCAATGTCACAATCACAAATACGATCCGTTTTCGATGAAGGATTACTATGGCTTGTTTGCCTTCTTCAACACGACCGAACTGGAGGCGAACCGTACCAATCCCAACGCGCCCGGCTCCATCAAGTTCCAAGGCACCTACATGGATCTGACCGATCAAGGTGTCGAGGCGCGGAAAACCGAATGGAAAAAATCGATCGCGACATTGAAAACGAAAATGAAGCAATTCAACCGGCGATTCCTCCGGTCCGATCCGAAGTGGGAAAAGGAAATGTTGGCGAAAGCCGCGATGGTGGCCAAACACCATGTGCTCGACATTGCCGATGTGACTGTATCCGCAGGCTCGACCTATCAGCGCCTGAACGACAAGTCTCTTCTGTTTACCGGCAAGGTGCCGGACAAGGAAGACTACACGTTGACCGTGGCGACGGATCAGCCAATCGTATCCGGCCTCAAAATTGAATTCCTGGCAGACAAATCACTGAACGGCAATGGACCGGCCCGCGGGAATGGGGAACGGCCAAACACCGTTCTGAATCACTTTGAAATCAAGGGACGCCCAGCACCCGGCGGGGAACTCGGCGCAGTGGATATCGCCAGCGTTACCGCGGATTACTCCCAGCCCAATTGGCACGTCTCCCAACTGCTCGACGATGATCTGACGACCGGCTGGGCAATCGCCGGCCAATTCGGAAAATCACATTGGTTTACCGCCGAGTTTGCAAATCCGATTGCCTACGAGGGCGGCAACGAGTTTCAAATCAAATTGATTCAGCAATTTGGCGGCGGGCGGCAGGCCGGACGCGTGCGCATTTCCGCCATTACTGGCGATCCCAAGGCCGGAAATATCTCCAGCGAGATTATTGATATCGTCAAACTCCCCTTCAACGAACGCAGCGGGCAACAGATCGCGGCTTTGCAAAAATTTCGTTCCGAAAGCGATCCCGAATTCCTGAAAGCGAAAAGCGACCTCGCCGACACTGAAAAGCAATTGAAGAATCTGGAAGCACCCAAAACACTCGTCATGCGGGAACAGGCCAAGCTTCGGGAGTCCTTCATGCTCACCCGCGGAGTATTTTCCATTCACGGCGAAAAAGTGGAACCAACCGTACCTGCGGTGTTACACCCACTGCGCAAGAAGCATTTCCAATTCGGTGAGAAGACTTTTGAGCGGCCCAATCGATTGGTTATGGCCCAATGGCTGATGGATCGCGAAAACCCGATTACCGCGCGCGCTACCGTCAACCGATTCTGGCAGGAACTTTTTGGTCACGGCATCGTCACCACCCCGGAAGACTTCGGCATCAAAGGCGATTCGCCCACTCATCCGGCATTGCTCGACTGGTTGTCCGTTTACTTCGTTGACAACAATTGGTCGATCAAGCAGACCCTTAAAAAAATCGTCATGTCTGCCACGTATCGGCAGTCATCGAAGATTAACGAAAAGCTGACGGAGATTGACCCACAGAATGCGCTGTACGCCCGCGGCCCGCGTTTTCGTATGTCTGCGGAAATGATTCGCGATAACGCACTGGGCATTGCTGGATTACTCAGCACGGGAAAAGGCGGCCCGTCCATCAAGCCTTATCAACCCGATGGCGTGTGGACCAAGGTCGGTGGTGACGCATACAAGTACGTCGTCAGTCCCGGTGAGAAGAAATACCGGCGCGGCATCTACGTCGTCAGGAAACGCGGTGCCCCCTATCCGAGCTTCGTTAATTTCGACGCCAACAATCGCATGGCCTGCCGTGTCAATCGCCGGCGCTCGAACACGCCACTCCAGGCGCTAACACTGATGAACGATCCGGTTTACATCGAGGCGGCCATGGCCTTCGCCAAACGGATCCTGACGGAAAAACCGAAGGCCAGCACCGAGGAACGAATCGACCACGCCGTTCGGATCGCGCTGACTCGATCCGCCAGAACGATGGAAACGAAGGTGCTGCGCCAGCTTTACCACCAGCAACTGAAATCAGCCCGTGACGATGCGAATTCCACAACGGCTTTCGTTGGACAATTTCAAATACCGGCAACGGTCGATGCGGCAGAGTTCGTCGCCTGGTATGCCGTCGCAGCGGCCCTGCTCAATCTCGACGAAACGATTACCAAGGGATGAGAGGAAGCTCCAAAATCCAATCTCCAAAATCCAAAGAAGCTTCAATTTCCAGGCTTCAATCAGGGGTTGAGCTTCGGTGGTGGGAGACGGATGACGAAGATTTGGCGGTGAAGGAGAGAGCCACCGGTTCAGGTTTGTATGCCAATGATTTGGAGGAACGTCTGGCCTTATTCGGCGAGAACGTAATTGCGCTGGCCAAAAAGCTTCCGATTGCTGACGAGAACCGCCGGATTAAAGACCAGTTGATCGGCGCTGGAACAAGCGTGGGTGCGAACTACTGCGAAGCCAGCGAAAGTGTTTCGAAGAAGGATTTCCGATTCTCGATCAGCCGCTGCAAGAAGGAAGCAAAAGAGACACGGTTTTTCATTCGTATGACGGTGGCATCCGCGCCGCAACTGGCCGACATAGCCCGTCCGTTGTATCGCGAGGCAACCGAACTGATGCTGATTTTTGCGAGCATGTATCGAAAGTGATGGTAAACGGGTTTCGCTTTGATTTTGAATCTTGAAGCTTATTTGGAATTTGAGGCTTGAGGCTTATTAACATGAACACTGAAACCGATTTCACAGTTACCCAATCCCGCCGCCTGTTCTTCCAGAGCAGCGGCTTCAGTCTCGGTTCGATGGCGCTGGCAAACCTGTTGCATCACGAAACGTTTGCCGCCCGCGTCAACAAACCAACCCTGCTGCCCCGCCGCCCGCATTTTGCACCCAAAGCCAAGCGAGTGATCTACCTGCACATGATTGGCGCGCCCTCGCAACTGGACATGTTTGACAACAAGCCGGAGTTGAAGAAATGGCACGGGAAAGCCTGCCCGGCAAGTCTGCTGAAAGGTCGGCGCTTCGCCATGATCGACGGCGGCAAAATGTCACTGATTGCTTCGCCCTATGCCTTCAACAAGTATGGCCAGAGCGGCACCGAGATTTCCGAACTCCTCCCGCACATGCGTTCCATCGCAGACGACGTGGCCATCGTGAAGACGTTGCACACGGACGAGATCAACCACGCACCAGCACAGATGATGTTGCATTCCGGCTTCGGACGCGGCGGCCGACCCAGCTTTGGTTCGTGGGTGACTTACGGACTCGGGACATTCAACCAGAATCTCCCCGCGTTTGTTTCACTGCTGACCGGTGCCATGGGAGGTGCCGGGACTTCTCTTTGGTCCAACGGATTTTTGCCGAGTGTCTATCAGGGCATTCGTTTTCGTTCCCAGGGCGACGCGGTTCTTTTTCTGAGCAATCCCGCGGGGCAATCGCCAACCGATCGGCGCCGCATATTCGACGCGGTTAAGACGATGAACGAATCCTCGTTGGCCGACATTGGCGACCCGGAAATCGCCACGCGCATCAGCCAATACGAGATGGCGTATCGAATGCAAACGAGCGTCCCCGAGTTGATGGATATTTCCGGTGAACCCGAATCCGTTCTCGCCCAGTATGGCGCGCAACCCGGCAAGGCGACTTTTGCCAACAACTGCCTGCTGGCGCGCCGATTAATCGAACGCGGTGTCCGGGTTGTGGAGCTTTATGATTCAGACTGGGATCATCATGGCGGACTCCTGACGCGCCTGCCGCGAAAGTGCCAGGACATTGACCAGGGAATGACGGCTCTGGTGAAAGACTTGAAGCAGCGCGGGATGCTCGACGACACGCTGGTCATCTGGGGTTCCGAGTTCGGCCGCACGCCATTGCGGCAAGGCGGCTCGGCTACGGGCGGGAAAAGCGTGGGGCGCGACCATCACAAGGATGCCTACACCATGTGGATGGCCGGCGGCGGAATCAAAGGTGGCCAGACCTACGGCGAAACCAGCGAACTCGGATTTGATCCCATCGAAAAGCCAGTTCACGTGCATGACCTCAACGCCACCCTGCTCCACCTGATGGGAATCGATCACGAAAAGCTGACTTTTAAGTATCAGGGCCGCGAATACCGCCTCACCGATGTGCACGGAAATGTCGTGGATGGTTTGCTTGAGTAAGGAACTGAACACCTGATCGCCGACCTCCGGCACAGTTGAAATCTGCAAAATGCCGATTCGAAGATTTACGATTCAATGGTGGCTAACAGCCCGTTTATAAACATTTTGACGCGCGTAGCCGCCGAGGTAAGGAGGCGGATCTTGTGGCTTTCGATGCTGTAGAGTCCGCCTCCTTATCTCGGCGGCTACATTTTGAACGGGCTGCTAACCCGACTTGGCGGACTGAGAACAAGGGGGGTTGAAAAGTCCCGGGATTCC
>CALBIE010000021.1 GCA_937893495.1 uncultured Verrucomicrobiales bacterium
CATCCCGTCGTGGGCCTGGTTCTTCGGCAAATTATTTGCCCTCATCGCCTTCGTGATTTGGCTGCGCGGAACCATGCCCAGAATTCGGATGGATCAGTTGATGAATTTCGCGTGGAAGTTCATGCTGCCAATGGCGTTGCTGAATGTCCTCGTGATGGGTGTTTGGCAATTTGTGGAAAGCGCGCCGCTGAAGTGGGTTGTTTCGATCACGGTGCTCGGGTATGCGTGGCAACGTTTGGGAACTCTGGTTGCCGGCAAAGGTCGATTTGCTCCGCGAACGTATCGGTTTGCGGCTGAGTGACGAAATAGAATTAAGATGTCTTTGGGTTTTCTGATATTGGCGGTGGTGACAGTGCTCGGCGCACTGGGTGCAATGAATTGTCGGCAACTGGTGCATTGCGCGCTGTCGCTGGTCGTGTGTTTCGCCGGACTTGCCGGGCTCTACCTGCATCTGGGGGCGGAATTCATCGGGTTCGTGCAGATCCTCGTGTACGTCGGCGCGGTGGCAATTCTGGTCGTGTTCGCCCTGTTATTGACGCGCAACACCGAGTTGGATCGACAGAACGAAGGGCATTCATCCTGGTATATCGGTGCCGGGGTCGCCGTGTTGACTCTGATCGTAGTCGGCGGTTCCGTGATGACGAGTTCAGTCACGACCAATGCCGCCAAGCCGGTGGAGGTGACCGTTCGCGATATAGGCATGAGCCTGATGACGACGTATGTGCTTCCTCTGGAGGCGCTGGCCCTGTTGCTAACCGCCGCCCTGATTGGCGCGGTGGTCATTGCTCAGAATAAAACGAGTGAAAAGGGAAGAGTTCCGGAGCAATCGAAACGATGACACCGCTACATCAATATCTTCTCCTTGCCGCCGTGCTTTTCAGCATCGGGTTTGCGGGCGCGGTCACTCGCCGAAATGCGATTGTTGTGCTCATCGGCATTGAACTGATGCTGAACGCGGCAAACCTGAATTTTATCGCGTTCTGGAAGTACGGCCCGAATCCCGAGGCGCTGAACGGGATGATGTTCGTCTTGTTCTCGATCGGGCTCGCGGCGGCCGAAGCGGCGGTCGGGCTCGGATTGATTATTGCGATTTACCGGCATTTCAAATCCACGGATTTGGAGAAAGTGGACGAGTTGAAGGGATAAATGGACAACAACGGTGCCATACTCTGGATGATTCCACTGCTGCCTCTGCTGGCGGCGGGATGGTTGGCCGTTTATGAACCGAAGGACAAGCGGACGGCGGCCTACATCGCCATCTGGGCGATGGGCTTCTCATTCCTTTTTTCCTACGTGGCAATGGCGCGCGTGCTGGCCACATCGCAGCATCAAATCGTGGACAACTTCACCTGGTTGACGTTTGGCGAGACGGCTCTTCGGTTGGGCGTGTTGCTGGACCCTCTGTCGGCAATCATGGTGCTGATGGTCACCTTTGTCGGAACGCTGATTTTCATTTTCAGCATCGGCTACATGAAGGAGGACGCAAACTTCAGCAAGTTCTTCTGTTACCTCTCACTGTTTGCCGCGGCGATGTTGGGTCTCGTGGTGGCCAACAACCTGTTGCTGCTTTTCATGTGCTGGGAGCTGGTCGGCGTTTCTTCCTACCTGCTGATTGGATTCTGGTATCACAAGCCCAGCGCGGCCGCCGCCGCGAAGAAAGCCTTCGTTACCACACGAATTGGTGACCTTGGCTTTTTCATCGGCATGCTGTGGTTGTATGCGGAAACGGGAACGCTGTTGTTCTACGACAATGGAGTCGGATGTCTTGAACAGTCAGCCATCGCGAAGATGATCGGACAAACCACGTTTGTCGGGATGACGGTTGCGACCGCGATTTCGCTGCTGATTTTCTGTGGAGCGATGGGCAAGTCAGGGCAAGTGCCATTACACGTTTGGTTGCCGGACGCGATGGAGGGCCCGACGCCGGTGAGCGCGTTGATTCACGCCGCCACGATGGTCGCGGCGGGTGTGTTTCTGGTGGCACGGATGTATCCTTTGATGTCCGCGCTGCCGGCGGGAGTCGATGTCGCCGGCGCCATGAAGGTGGTTACCTGGGTTGGAGCATTCACAGCGGTGTTCGCGGCGCTGATTGCGGTGGCGCAGACGGATATCAAGCGGGTATTGGCGTATTCCACCGTTTCGCAATTGGGATACATGTTTCTTGGATTGGGAACGGGCGGTGTCGCGGTCGGGATGTTCCATCTCATCACCCACGCCTTTTTCAAGGCTCTGCTGTTCCTTGGGGCAGGGTCGGTCATTCATGGTTGCCATCACGAGCAGGACATTCGGCGGATGGGTGGTTTGTTCAGGAAGATGCCAGTTACCTTTGCGACCTACTCGGTTGGCATGATGGCGCTCGCGGGATTCCCCCTGTTGTTCTCCGGCTTCTGGAGCAAGGACGAAATCCTTCATGCCGCATGGAGTTGGCCGGTATCCAATCTGCCTTTCTGGATGGGAGTGTTCGGGGCGTTGCTGACCGCGTTTTACATGACCCGCCAGATGATTTACGTGTTCTTCGGCGATTACCGGGGCAAGGCGGATGAACATCACGCGCCGCACGAAAGCCCGTTGGTGATGATTGGTCCGTTGGCGATCCTGGCGGTCTTGGCCGTGCTTCTGGGCTTTTTCGGGACGCCAATCTGGCCATTGTTTCAGGGATTTATCACGCAGACTCCGGCGGAGTTTCAATTTGGCGAACTATTTCACTGGGGCACCATTGGAATCATAATTCTTTCCACGTGTGTCGTTGGACTCGGCGTCGGGCTGGCCTGGTGGTACTACGGCATCCTGACGCCGGAGAAGGCCGACGAACCCGATCCGTTGGGCGAACAGTTTCCGAAGCCGTTTGGCGTGCTGAGCAATTGCTTCGGGGTGGATGAGTTTTATCGGGTGACGTTTGTAAAATGGCTAAACGACCTTGGCCTTGCCTGCGAATGGTTGGAGCGAAAAATATTCTCCGGTGCAGTGACGGCGGTGACCCTGGTTGCTTTGGGCATCTCCTGGATGAGTCGCTTCTTTGACGAGTATGTCATCAATCCCGGATTTGATCGCGGTTGCGAGGAAGTGCGGCGGAGTGGTCGGTTTTTCTCCGAGTTTCAGAGTGGGCAGATTCACCAATACCTGCGCGTGTTTGGCGTGGCGCTCGCCCTGTTGTTGTTTTTCCTGGTGGCGGCCAATCAATCATGAACCAGTCGATACTACTGACATTATTGACTGTAGTGCCGTTTCTCGGCGCGGTGCTGGTGGCTGCCGTGCCGACGGATCGATCGTTGTTGGCGCGCCGGATTGCGCTTGCAGTCACGGGGTTCGCATTCGTTTTGACCGGTGCCATCTGGATCAGCTTTGATGCGACGAGCGGGGCGGTCCAACTCGTGCATCGCTTCGAGTGGATTCCGACCTTGCACGTGGATTACTTTGTCGGCATCGACGGTCTGGGGCTAGTGATGATTGGGCTGACTTCGCTGGTGCTGCCGATGGCCATGCTGGCATCACGTCGAGTGACGGAGAATATTCCCATGTATTACGCGCTGCTCTTATTTTTGCAGGCAGGCTTATATGGAACTTTTACGGCACTGAATTTTTTCCATTGGTTCCTGTTCTGGGAACTCACCCTGATCCCGGCATTCTTTCTCATCAAGTTCTGGGGTGGCCCGCTTCGTTCAGGTGCGGCTATCCAATTCTTTGTCTATACGATGGTCGGAAGTATCGCGCTGTTGGTGGGATTCCTCGGATTGTACCTGGCGACCGGCACGTTTGATTTCATTCAACTGGCTGAACTGGCGCGGACGGGTGGCGTGCAAAAGGCCATTGCGGCGCGAATCAACTGGCCCGGCATGGATGCCGAACAGGTGTATTCGTTGATGGCGGTTGGCGTGTTGTTTGGATTTGCGGTGAAGGTGCCAATGGTGCCGTTTCATTCCTGGTTGCCGCTTACCTATTCCCAGGCGCCTACTCCGGTTACGATGGTATTGACCGGCGTCATGTCCAAGATGGGTGTTTACGGACTGCTACGTCTGTTTCTGCCGATTTTTCCGCACGCAATTGATTCGTTCATGACGATCCTTTTGTGGCTGGCCATTGCCACGGTGGTCCTGTCCGCCGGCGCGGCGCTCGTGCAGACGGATTTGAAAAGGATGTTCGCTTACTCATCGATCAATCACCTTGGATATTGCCTGTTGGGTATTTTTGCGGCCGCGCATTCGGGGGGGGATGTGGCCGGTCTGGTGCAGGAAAAAGCGGCCGTGCTCAACGGGGTCGTGCTGCAGATGTTTAATCACGGAATTACCGCCGCGGCCTTGTTCTGCTTCCTGGTTTATCTGGAGGATCGCAGTGGTGGAAAAACCGGAATTGGTGAATTTGGCGGACTGCGAAAGGTCGCGCCGGTATTTTGCGGTTTGATGGGAATTTCGCTGTTCGCATCGCTGGGTTTGCCCGGGTTGAACGGATTCGTGGGTGAATTTTTGATCTTCAAAGGCGTATTCGCATTGTCCGCCTGGGCGGCGGTGCTGGCCTTGCCGGGATTGCTGGTGACCGCAGTGTTCATCCTCACGGTGATGCAGAAAGTTTTTCACGGACCATTGAATGCGGAATGGAAGTCATTGCCCGACCTGACGAATCGCGAGCGACTGATCGTGTTGCCGGCGACGGCGCTGATGTTTGTGGTCGGGTTGTTTCCCGGACTGCTCGTGCAAATAATTAACCCGACGGTGATTCGGCTGACGGAAGGACTGCGATTCTAGTTATGCTGGCGTGGACCATTTACATTTCGTTTCTGGGCGCACTCGCGGTTCTGCTGGTGCCGAAGGAGCGTGTCGGTGTGGTTCGGGCGGTCGCGCTGGCCACGGCGGGTATCGGTCTGGCCGTGGGATTTTTCGGCGCAATCAAGTTCAGTGGCGGACCGGTCGTGGATATTATCGTCGAGAAATCGTGGATTCCCGAATTGGGCGTGGATTACATTCTGGCGGTGGACGGCATCAGTATCGTGCTTGTGCTGCTGACGGGACTCGCAGCGCTCGCGGGAGTGTTGTT
>CALBIE010000022.1 GCA_937893495.1 uncultured Verrucomicrobiales bacterium
CTTGAAGACGGGTGTCGGCAATTACATGGCGATGTTTCACGATGATGGACGATTCTTCACCGAGAATGCCAACCGGGAAAGTCCGGTGCGGTTCAAACTGTTCAAGACCTTTTCGAAGGACGGAGGTTTGACGTGGTCATTCCCCGAAGTCGTTTACGAAAGCACTGACGTTCATCTCTGCGAACCCGGAATTGTCCGCTCACCCGACGGGAAGCAACTGGCCGTGCTGCTGCGCGAGAATCGGCGCGTGAAGAATTCGCACGTCATCTTTTCGAACGACGAAGGCAAAACGTGGACTGAGCCGCGTGAGTTGCCGAACGAACTGACGGGTGACCGGCATACCGGCAAATACCTGCCCGATGGTCGCCTGTTTCTGACGTTTCGCGACATCACTCCAAAGAACTGCCGCTCGCCGACCTGGGGCGATTGGGCCGGCTGGATTGGCACGTATGACGATTTGGTCAAGGGCAGGCCGGGCCAGTATCGCCTGCGTTTGAAAGACAATCACAAGAGTGCCGATTGCACCTATCCCGGCGTCGAAGTGTTGCCGGACGGCACGGTCGTCACGACCACCTACGGTCATTGGGCTCCCGGCGAGGAACCCTATATCTTGAGTGTCCGATTCACTGGCGATGAACTTGATGCGAAGGCAAAACGATGAGAACGAATTGGCGTGACCAGAAGGAAGACGTGCTTCGCCGTTACCAGGAGGTTGGATACGTTGTCCTGCCGGGTTTCCTCTCGGTTGACGAGATGGACAACTTGCGGATTAACATGGCCCGGTTTATCGCAGAGATTGTTCCGTCGATGCCCGGCAAGCATGTTTTCTATGAGGACAAATCCAAACCGGAGACACTGAAACAGATGCAGGATTTGTTCCGTTACGATCCGTACTTTGAGCAGATGACCTTTCACAGCGAGTTCGAAGCTCTGGCGGAATTCCTGATGCAGGACAAGGTGGTGGCGCAGAACCTGCAGTATTTCAACAAACCGCCCGGAGTCGGACAACCCACGCCGCCGCATCAGGACGGCTATTACTTCATGCTGAATCCCTGCGACGCGTTGACGATGTGGCTGGCGCTCGAAACGGTCGATGAGGAGACCGGTTGCGTGCGCTACCTACCCGGCTCGCATCTTCGCGGAGTGCGACCCCATCAACGTACCACCACGCTCGGGTTTTCTCAGGGCATATCCGATTACGGCGAAAGCGATCAGGCTGTCGAGGTGCCGATACCCGCGCACCCGGGTGATCTGCTGGTGCATCACGCGATGACCATTCACCGCGCCAACGGCAATCGTTCCACCACGCGCACCCGTCAGGCCATGGGATTTGTTTACTACGGCGTGAATGCCCGAGAAGACAAGGCGGCCAAGGCCGCGTATCAGGAAAAATTGACCCGCGAAATGACTGAATCCGGGAAGATATGATGACCGATGACAAGGTGCGGACATCTTGGGAATATACCGGTTCATTTTTAACACGGAGGCACAGAGGGCACGGAGAACTGCAGAAATGGCCGAGGGCATTCGCCCAAGCGCCGGGACGATGATGATGGAGCGCGGCATTCATGCCGCAGAAACGTGGACTTGCCAATTCGTTCGCGAATAGTTGATTCGCGTGTCCTGACACACCTTATGGTGACAGCATTGACACCCGCAGTGAGTGCGCAACGGCCGGCTGCGCATGGACGCTTCTGCGGAATGAATGCCGCGCTCCCGCCGCCCATGTGCTCTCTGTGCCTCTGTGACTATTTTGAACTGTGAATGCCAGCGAAGACATCAAACAAGCCGCCCAAATCATTTGGGATTACCATCATGTGAACCATGAACTCCGTCCGGCGGACGCGATCTGGGTTCTGTGCAGTCACGACCTGCGGGTTGCGGACCGGGCCGTGGAACTGTTCCGGCAGGAGCTTGCGCCACGGATCATTTTCTCCGGTGGCTTCGGTAATTTCACTGACGGCATCTTTGAAAAGCCCGAGGCGGATTTGTTCGCTGAACGGGCACTGGATCTCGGCGTGCCCGAATCGGCGATTCTGCGGGAAAATCAGTCAACCAACTGCGGAGAGAACGTCTTGTGCACGCAGCGACTGCTGGCCGAACTTGGGCTCGAAGTGAAATCGGTCATCGCGGTGCAGAAGCCCTACATGGAGCGGCGCACGTTCGCCACCATTCGGAAACAATGGCCGGAGCTGGAACTGTGTGTCACGTCACCGCAGTTGGGTTTCGAGGATTACTGCACGGATGAGATTCCGATGGAAAAGGTGATTGGCATCATAGTCGGGGATTTGCAACGAATCATTGAGTATTCCAAACTTGGTTACCAGATTGCGCAGGTGGTGCCACCAGGCGTCATCGCGGCATTCGAGCATTTGGTCGCGGCGGGCTACGATTGGCACCTGATGAAGGGCTGATTTTGTTGCCCACGAAACACACTGAAAACACGAAAAAATACAACCAATTATGGCTGAACTACTCTATCGGGACGAGGCGTATAAAAGCATGGGCGCCTGCTTCGAGGTCTATAAGGAAAAGGGCTGCGGATTTCATGAACTGGTTTACCAGGAATGCCTGGAAATCGAACTGGGCCTGCAGGGGATTCCATTCGCGCCACAGGTAGAACTTCAAATGCAATACAAGGGGCGGCCATTGTAGCAACGATATTTCGCCGACCTCATCTGCATGGACAAAATCTTGGTCGAACTGAAGGCCGTGTCGTTCCTGTCCGATGAACATCGCGCTCAAGTCTTGAACTATCTCAATGCCGCCGGTTATCGCCTTGGGTTGCTCGTCAATTTCGGGCACTACCCAAAGGTTGAATGGGAGCGAATCGTACTTTGATCTGCCTGCCTCCTTCATTTCTTTCGTGCCTTTCGTGTATTTCGTGGGCATGATCCCGGTCAGTCATGGGCAAACTTTCCGATGATATCGAAAAGGAAATTCGCGATCTCGATCCCGCCGAATCTTTACGTGTGCGGCGCGTCCTTCAGCGATTGTTGGCAGTGATCGAGAAACCGGATGGGAGCGCGAAGCCCGGCGTCATGCGGAGTTTTATTAGTCGGGAGAAGATTCAACGGCCGGTGGCCGAGTCTCGTGATTCCGCGTCCGAGGTCGGCGAGAAAAGCGTCGGCACAATCATTCAGGAACGGGCAAGGGGTCTGTCGCCATTTTATCGGCGCACATTGCTCAAGGATGTCGTGCCATTCTGGTTTCCGCGTTCAGTGGATAAACAGCACGGCGGCTTCCACCACTGTTTCGATCGCGACGGCACGCTGGTGGATACGGACAAGTCTGTATGGGCGCAGGGGCGAATGACGTGGATGCTGCTGACGCTTTACAACACGGTGGAAAAGAAGCCGGAGTGGCTGGAATGGGGGCAGGCCGGAATCGATTTCATCGCGAAGCACTGCTTCGACAAGGATGGTCGAATGTTTTTTCACGTCACGCAGGATGGGAAACCGATTCGAAAACGGCGCTATGCCTTCAGCGAGTGTTTCGCATCCATTGCGTATGCGGCGCATGCGAAGGCAACTGGCAGTTCTCAATCCGCTAACCGGGCGCGCGAGTTGTTTGAGCAATTCACCAGGGTGAATTTCACACCGGGCGAGATGACGCCGAAGTTCACTGATGAACGGCCGATGATTGGCCTGGGTCCGCGGATGATGACGATTTCGATGGCGCAGGAGTTGCAGGCGAATCTCGGACCGGATGACAAACTGCGCGGCTGGATTGATCGCTGCATTGACGAGGTACGCAAGTGGTTCGTGAAACCGGACATCAAGTGCGTGATGGAAACGGTGGAACCGGATGGCAACATCTCCGATCATTTTGATGGGCGAACGTTGAACCCCGGTCATGCGATTGAATGCGCGTGGTTCATCCTGCACGAAGCGCGCCTACGCAAGGATGACGAGCTGAAAGACCTCGGTCTGCACATGCTCGATTGGATGTGGGAGCGCGGGTGGGATCAGGTATTCGGCGGCCTTTACTACTTTCGCGACGTTTACGACAAGCCGGTCCAGGATTACTGGCAGGATATGAAGTTCTGGTGGGTGCATGACGAAGCGATCATCGCGACGTTGATGGCGTGGCAAATGACCGGCCACCCCAAATACGCCGATTGGCATCGCAAGGTCCATGACTGGAGTTTTAAGCACTTCGCCGATCCGGAACATGGCGAATGGTATGGCTACCTGCATCGTGATGGGCGGTTGTCCACTCCGTTGAAAGGTGGCATGTGGAAAAGCTTTTTCCACCATCCGCGCATGCTTTGGAAATGCTGGCAGTTGTGTAGCGAGTGAGTGAATTGATGGAACCAACGTTAAGCAGCGGATCGTCAAGCGGGCATTGAGTTGCTGCTTGAAAAGGAAAAGACCGGCTAATGCGGCCGGTCTTTCCGTGTCTGGAGGAACCGTGTGAGACTTATTTCACGGTGTAAGTCAGGTATTCCGCGCCGGTTGCTGCTCCCTGCGCATTTTGCGGAACGACGTCGGTGGCGGTGCCGCCAAAGGCGGCGTTCTCGCCGTAGAAGGCGAGGCGGATGCTGGTGGCGTTTCCGAGGGAGGTCTTCGGGAAGGCCGCTTCGAGGACATTGCCGTTGACGGCGGTTTCGAGTGTGGCAACCCAGGTCCAGTTCCAGTCGTTGCCGGTGCCGGTGTAGCGATAGAGGTCGGCACCTTGAATCATGTATTCGGCGCCGACGGCCCACATCGAGAACCCGGTGTTGGCCTGGCTGTCAGTGTCGAGGTAGAGGGTGTAACCCCAGTTCAACGTGACCGGGCTCTCGTTGACATAAGCGAGGTAGAACTTGTTCGCGTCGTTATCGAGGCGCAATTCGCGGATGTCGATGGGGTTGTTCGCGCCCGTCACATCGTCGGCATCCGTGGCGAGTGGTGCGCCGGTCCAGTCGGCGAGATTGCCGTCCACCTGGATGCCGCCGACCGGTGCGGCCACGAAGTTGTAGCGGAGGTAGCTCTGGCCGCCCGTGACGGCGGAGGCGGGAACGATTTCGTAGTTTGCGCCCCCGAACGCGGCGTTCTCGCCGTAGAACAGGTAGTGCAGGCTGTCTGGATTGCCGAGGGCGGCGCGGGGCAGAGAGAACTCGGCATTGGCGCCGTTCACCGAGCTGGTGACGGTTTGCACGAACGTCCAATTCCAGTCATTGCCTGTTCCGGCATAACGGAAGAGGTCGTTGCCTTGAATCATGTAATCGGCACCGGCGGACCACATAGCGAAGCCGGTGGTCGGGTTGCGGTCGGTGTCGAAGTAGAGCGTGTAACCCCAGCCGAGGGTGATGGCATTCTCGTTCTGATAGGCGATGTAGAGGTTGTTTGCATCGTGATGCAGCTTCAATGCGACGAGGTCGATTTGGTTGCCGGCGGTGTTCGCGACGTCCAGTCCGTTGCCGGCCGAGGTGACGTTTGCCCAGTCGTTCAAGTTGCCATCCACTGTGATGACGATGTTGGTGTTCACCGGATTGGCGACGATGGTGACGGTGACCGTTCCGACACCGGTCAACTTGCCGTCGCTGACGGTGAACTGGAAGCTGTCAGCGCCCGTCACACCGGTGTTCGGTGTGTAGGTCAGTGCGGGGGCGGTGCCGGAAAGAACGCCCAGCGTCGGGTTCGACGAAACACTGAAGGTCAACGGGTCGTTCTCCGCATCGGTGGCTTGCAGCGTGACGGTGACCGGCCCGCCTTCCGTGGTGCTGACCGAGGCGTCATTGGCAACCGGGGCGGTGTTCGGTTTTGGCGTCACGGTGATACTGACAGTTGCCGTGCTCGTGAACTGACCATCGTTTGCACTGAACTGAAAGCTATCCGAACCGCTCACGCCGGTATTGGGCGTGTAGGTGAGGTTGGGTGCGATTCCGGAAAGCGTGCCGAGTGCCGGGTTGGAGACGACCGCGAACGTCAACGGGTTATTCTCCGGGTCCGTGCCCTGAAGTGTGACGGTGGCCGCAACATTTTCGGACGTTGTGACGTTTGCGGCGAGGGCTGTTGGAGCGGTGTTCGGTTTTGGCGTCACGGTGATGCTGACGGTTGCAGTGCTGGTGAACTCGCCGTCGTTCACGCTGAACTGAAAGCTGTCCGAACCACTCACACTCGCATTCGGGGTGTAGGTGAGATTTGGCACGGTGCCGGAAAGCGTTCCGTTGGCGGGATTAGAAACCACGGCAAACGTCAGCGGGTTGTTCTCCGGGTCAGTGCCCTGCAGCGTGATGTTCACTGCAACGTCTTCGGCCGTGGTGACGTTCGCCGCGATGGCGGTCGGGGCGTTGTTCACCGGCGCGCCGCTGACGACGTAACCACCCTGGCCATTCGGGGAATAGGTCACCGATTGGCCGGCGGCGAGCTGAACGAAGGTGATCCATTGACCGGCATAGAGTTCCGCGCCGGGTGATTTCATCCCGGTGACCGGCACCACCGCCGCCTTGGTCACGGTGAAGGTGATGGAGTCGTCTCCGTTGCGGATGGCCTGCACGCCGCTGGCGTTGTAGTCCATACGAGCCTGCACGGTTTCACCGAGCTTGTCCTGCGTCGGGCTCAGGAACGGGAAGTTGTAGTAGTATTCGTATTTGTCCGCGACCTTGTCGAGCAGGTCACCGAGGAGCGTGTTGCCCGGGGCGTTGTAGGCGCGAAGATTGGGTTGGTGAAACATCTGTGGGCTGACGTCACCTTTCAGCAACGGCCGAAGCAACAGGTCGCTCTGGTCTTCGAGGATTTCCGAGTAGTTCAGGTTGCGGCCCCAGTAGCTGCTGTAGAGGAAGTTGTATTCCGCCACCCATTGAGCCGGCGTGCTGACGTTGTAGAACAGGTTGTTCGCGTGGCGGGGGATCATCAGGATACCCGGCACGTACCAGTTCGGGATGCCGGCGTTCGGACTCGGAGCCCGGTGGGCGGGAATTGACGTATCTGTCACCAGGTAGCGGATGCCAGCGTCATAGGCGGCATTGAGGAAACCGGGGTTCTCCAGGCCGGTGATATTCGGCGTGACCATGTTTTTGATGCTGTAAACCGACAGTCCGAGTTCAACGGCTTTCTGATTGTTCGGAACGATTTCCTGCATCGCCTGGCCGTAGGTGAACGACGTCAGATATGGATGCGTGAAGGTATGGCTGATCCATTTGAACTCGCCCTGCGTCAGTTTCGCGTAACGGGTCAGGCTGTCGTTCGCGTATTCGCCAGGTACCGTGCCGAGACCGTTGAACGCCATGTCAAAGCGGAAGTTCACGCCGGACGGGCGCTGGCGGAAGTTCTGCTGCCACACGATGGTCGCGTGCCAGTCGTTGGAGTTCTGCCGATACTCACCGCCGGTGTAGATGTCATCCGCCAGAAACACGTCGTCAACCTGCGCGGTCACGTAGGTGTGGCGTTGCCCGAGGAACATCCCCCTGGTCACCCAGTTGATCAATCCGTGATAGAGGACCGAGGAGTTGATGATCCAGGTGGCGCTGTCGAACGTCTTGGTGGCGACCTCGCGACCGTTCGGGAATGTCCTGGAGGCGATGAGCGCGTTGCCGTTGCCATCGGTCATCCACACGGACGTGTTGGCGTCCAACGGAGTGGCGAGAAACGCCCAGACATCTTTGATGGGATAGGCGTTGGACGTTTTCAGATATCCGAAGTGAGCGCTGCCGGCGGCGGTCCATTGGCCGCTGAGCGGCGTGGTGGTGGTATCCAGCGAGCCGTGAGCCCAGTTGAAGCCCTGGTCGGGCGTTGGATAGCCGTACCAATTCAGGCGGCGCGCGCCAAAGTCGGTTTCGTATTGCTCGAGTGCCGTCCATTCCGCGGGTGTCAAGGCGGACAACCAGGTTGTGCCGTTGTCCGGGGTGTAACCGAGGGAGGCCGACGTCATGATCACGCCGGAGTAGAATCCCCGGATCCCCGCCCGCAGCCTATCGGGCGTCAGGGACCCTGGATTGTCCACAGCCACATGAACTTCGTAGGGAGTGCCGAGAAAATCGAGCGCCTCCCGAATTGTTTCCAACGAGTAATCGTTGGTCTGTGCCGTGATCACCAGCACTGATAAATCAACTGAACTGCCGGCGATCGCGGCGTTGGCAGCCGGTTTGGTCACCGCCAGCGCGAACGCCGCCAATGCGACGGAGGCCAATCGGGCAACCGGGCGTATCCATGCTGCCGTTGCTGCGGCTGGGAGCGAAAATCTTTTGGTCGATGCGGAATTGACCTCGAGTCGAAACCCGGGC
>CALBIE010000023.1 GCA_937893495.1 uncultured Verrucomicrobiales bacterium
GTCTCCGAAAGCCCGTTTCGGGAACTGGCCAAAAGGATCAATAGGCTTCGCACAGCCTCTTTGCCAAATTCCTCCTCCAGGCGTTCAAGAACCTGTCCGAACAGGTCCGTAACTGCGTCGGCTCCCTTCGGGAATGCTTCAATATGAGCATTGAGCTGCTCGTAGGATCCAAATCCACGAAGCTCCTCCAATGCCACCAGAAGAAATAGCGGATTCACTGTCGCCGGATTCTTCAACAGCAGTTGGACCTGACGTTCATCAAGCGTCTTGGCTGAGAGAGATGGGATTTCATGGATGATTTGCGTGCGCTCCTCGTCGGTCAACGGCCCTACTTCAATGCTTTGATGGGGAATATGTTCGAATGCCTCCAGAACGGATTCCTCCCGGTCAGCGTCGTTAATGCAGCTGCAAACCAGTTTTACGTGGATCGGCAGGTGACGAGGCAGCCAGTTGACGGCATGCGCATTGTCCGTCTCGTCCAACTGGTTCAATGCGTCGATCGCCACCAGGATTTTTTGGCCTACGGGAACTCGTCCAAGAAATTCGCGAAACTGATCGACGAGCGTATTCGTCTCCTGTGCGATCTCTATCAATAGATCCTGCTCCTTCCCATCCGGCTGTTTCACCTTTTCTGTGAATTGAAACTTCCCGTGCAGAATCGAGCAAAACCGATGCAGCATCTGCCTCAGATTCGTCGAACCGGGACTGGCACCGACGAAGTGGGGGATTACCAACACGTTGGGATTCTGTTCCCGATAGGTGGTGGTAAACCGAGCCATCGCCGCTGATTTGCCCGAACCGGAGGGTGCGGTCACCAGGCACGGATGCGCTGCGTCACCGTTGGCGAACTCGATGAGATCGTTCAGTAGTTTCTCCCGCCCGACATACACCCGCAGCCGGGATTCCATGAAGCGTTCGTGATAATCGGCTTCCTCAGCGAGCGGATCGGTTTCACCCAGTTGTACCGTCGGTGGCGTGTCGGAAAGTTTATGCTCGGCCTTGATGACATCCCAGATTTGTCCACGAATCCGTTCACCAAACTCCTCCAGCCCTTCGAGACATACGGTTCCCTGCCGATCCGCGAAGTCCCTCAGGTGCGATTCCAGAGTGGCGTATTCCTCAGAATCCACGATGCCGTCCTCGGCAATTTCATGCAACGCCTTCTGGTCCGCTGCATCCAACTCCATCTTTACCAGGCGCCAATTGATACGCAGGCCACGGTAGCGACACGGATAGTTCTCGAAGGGCGCAGCCGGCAAATCCGCTTCTCGAATGGCCTGTTTCAGTCTGTTTAACTTTTTTTCAGCAGCCGAGTCCTCGGACTGCATCACGGATTGCTTGGCTTCGGGGACCTGCTCGACGAACGCCGGATCGCGGAAGTAGAAGAAGGCCCGGCTGCGCATCTTGTGCTTTTTGAGCACACCATGGAGAATTTCCAGTTCGGTAAGGCTTTTACCGGTCTCGTGCTGAATCCAGCCATAACGGGATACCGCGCTCTCATCGAACTTCTTTGGTACAAAACCGTAGCGTTCGCCCAGAATACCCAGGAACAAGGGTCGGCACTCGTCCACCTGCTGCAGGCAGAGGTCCAGCACCTTGTCGTTCTCCGACTGTTCCTCGGTCAGACCCCAGCGCAGGTCGATGTCCACCAGGTGAATGCGATACTTCTCCAGCCGTTCACGCAGCGCGGGAAACACCACCTTGACCAGATGGTCCCGCTCCGAGTGCATGTCGCTGAAAGTCGAGGAGATGAAAACCCGAACCGTTTTCCATTTCGTTGCCATGGGGAATCTGATGGGACAATGCCGCCACCGGACATCGGGGGCCAGTCAATTCATGGCGGCTTGATGTGGGACGGATTTTCACCTGATTTTGGCGGCTGGACGCCGTTTGCACAACCATCACCGGAAACGTCTTAGCCGGATTACAGTTCCAACACACCGCTGGCCGGAATTCCGCGGAGAACCTCCCGAAGACTGGCGACCCTGACCGAATCGGACAATGGGTAGGAATCGCCATCTGGAACAACATAGCAGCCTGAGCCCGCCCGGACGGTTTTCATGCTTTCGGAGAACCCGGACGTCATCTTCGGTGACAAGGTCCGCTTGATTTCAATCGCGATGGTTTCGCCCCGGGGAGTTTCAACGACCAGATCAATCTCCGCGCCCGCGTGCGTCCGGTAATGGCTGCACGCGTGGCCCGTTGGGAGTCGGGTGATAATCTGTTCAATGCAATAGCCTTCCCAGGAATGGCCACAAAGCGGATGACCGAACACCTGTTCGAGGTCATGGAGTCCGGCAAGCGTGTGCAGCAGCCCCGTGTCGCGCCAGTATACCTTTGGGGCACGGACAAGGCGTTTGCCGGCGTTCCGGTTCCAGGCGGGAAGTGAGCGGAGGAGATAAAGGCCTTCCAGGAGATCGATGTATCGTCGGGCGGTCTTTCCGTCGATGCCAAGTGAACCGGCAAGTTTGGCCAGATTGAGCGTGGCCCCCTGCTGGTGCGCGAGCATCGAACAAAAGCGACGCAGTTGAAGCGGCGCGGCGGCGACGCCCAACTGGGGAAGGTGCCGCTCCACGTGGCTGGTGATGAAATCCTCACGCCATTGCGTGGAAACCGTGTCGTCGGCCGCCAGAAAACTTTCAGGATATCCGCCGCGAAACCAGTGACGATCCCTCGTGGAGTCGTCCGATTCCAACTCGGCCAGGCTGAATGGGTGGAGTTCAAGGTAACTGATACGTCCGGCGAGGGTTTCCGAACTCTGTTGAAGCAGGTCGGGTGAAGCCGATCCGAGAATGAGGAATTGAGCCGACTTCTCACCCGCGCGACGACGCTCATCCACCAGACTCCGCAGGACGGGAAACAATCCCGGCAGACGTTGAATTTCATCGAGGATGACCAGTTGATCCGGGAATCGGCTGAGATACAGCTCCGGGTCGGCAAGTTTGGCCGCATCTGATGGCCGTTCCAGATCGAGATAGTGGGTCGGCTTGTCCAGTTTGAGGCCCCGCGCCAAAGTGGTCTTTCCAACCTGGCGTGATCCCAGAAGCGCCACGACAGGGACTGCCGCCAACGTCTCTTTTACGGATGATTCAAGTTCGCGGCCAATCACTTACATTGAAATTAGGGGATTAATTCCTCAATTTCAATGTAATATTATCAGCAAATCAAACTGGCACAAAACGCTGTTCCAGATGGTTTGTTGGCATTTTAGAGTTCCACGCGACTGCGCGTAGACCCCATCAGCTTGGGAATATCCCGGATATGGGCACGGTCCTTTTCCTTGTCCTCTTCCGACAGCTTATCCCACGGGACAATGCACTTGTGAGTCATCTGTTTCTTGTCGGTCAGTTCGCCGTAGCTGAATCCCTGCAACACCTTGTCCGCCATCCAGCGGTCATGTTCCATCCGGGCCAGGGCCTCCATTTGTTCCTCCAGTTTTTCACCGGTCGGGATGCCGTCCTTGTCCCGGCCCGTATCGCAGCCGACGGTGAGACATTTTATGATGATGTGCTCCGCAGCGGCACGATTGGCCTCCTTGAGATACTCCGGAAGTTTCTGCCACGATTCCCGGGCGGCGGGATCGGTCGGTGAACGATTGCCTTCCATGAAATGAATGTGAATCGCCTGGGCCAGTCCGTTTATTTTCGTGCGACAAATGGCCGGCAACGAGAACGTCTCCTGAAACAACCCGAATCCATTCAGGTTTCGCAGCGGGTCCTCTTTCTTGCGATTGTCCACGAGGAATTTGTTGATGCCGGCTGATTGGGTCAAGCGAACGAAAACCCGTATTTCGTCCTCATCGGCGTGACGGATCATCTCGTTGATGTCGATGGCCAAATCGAGACTTTTGGCGTCGGTCTCGCGGCAGACGATATGCGTCAACAGCTCCCCATCGGTCGCCAGCAATTCCTGCACGGCCTGGCGGGCAACGCGACTGCCCGGGGCAGCGGGAATCACCTTCAGATCCAGCACCCGCGAACACCGGCTCAGCCGTTCGTCGGTAAACCCGTCCCCCTCGGATGCCGAATAATCATCAAGACAGGCATCAATCAGGGTGACACGGGTCTGAAGACCGTTGGCAAAATGGGCCAGTCGGGCCAGTTGAAAAAGAATGGCGCGCCCCACGGTTCCAAACCCGTGAATGACGACGTGCGCCCGTCGTTTTTCATCGGATGCGAGGGGCAGGCATCCTTCACTTTTACGGGCCAAGGCCACCATCTTTTCCCACAGGTCGCGCGCGGCGGCCTGACTGATGTTGGACACACCAATCTGGAGATTTGCCCTCGGCTCCAGATACCCGGTATGAATCGGAATGAGATCGCTCAGTTTGAGATCACTGATGCTCAGGTAACAATCCAGCCGATCCAGCGCGCCATCCTCAGCCGCCTTGAGGCGTGCCTCCACGATGGCATGAACAATCTCCAGGTTGACGTTGTCATCTCGCGTGAAGACGAACGCTTCTTTTGCCTGAAGGATACCGGCCGCGAACAACGCGGAGGGGTCGGCGGCATTTCCCGTAATCAGGCTGATGCCTTGTTTCTTGCAGGCAGCCAGCACATCCGGTTCCGGATTGGAATCAATTGCCGCAACGGTTTGTCCGGCTTCGGACCGATCCAGGATCAGGAATCGGCCGCGCTGGCCCAGACCACAAACAACCGTGTGACCGTGCAATCTCCGGCGTCGCATCCGTTCGTGAAATCTCTCCAATAGAACCAGCGCTCCCTGAAGGACCGCATAGCCCGTCAAGGCCGGCGCCAGGAACCGCGCAATGTTTAATTCCAGGGGCAACAACTGTGAGTCCCCGACTCGTAACTCCATCAGGAACAGGCTCAGGGTATTGAAAATGGCGTCATCAATTTGGAGTGGGCCGCCGGGTGGCGGGAGCATGAGAAAACCAACCAGCCCCATGCTGAACGCGGCGACGGCAAGCGCGCCGAAAACGAAGGGGAGAAAACCCATCAACCGCCGCCAGATACGTCCATCAAAGCCCATGGTGGAGTCAACTAACAGAATTTGACGACAAAAGCCAATCTACGATCACGAGGGAGAAACAATTGGCCGATCCAGGAAAACAACTCGCCAATCGAGTGATTCGTTCACCAGCAACTCGGCGACATTTGTGGTCAGGGCGGTCACTTCACGGGAAGACGGTGCCTGACTGGTCTCCGCCGACGCCTCGGAAAATTTCTTCCTCAGCTCAACGACTTCCTCAAGAATCTGTTTAAGCTGTCCAACCATGGCATGAGAGCGTTTGGCGATTCGTCGAAATTCGCCCTGATTGTTGATACCGGCAAGGGCCGCGCCCAGCGCCGGGAGGAAACCACAAAAGAAAGTCAGCAGCGAGGGGAGCCAGGGTGGGAACGACTTGTCAAATCCGAGTGATGGAAACAGCGGAAGCACGTGAATTCCGCAGGAGATAAGCGTGAGTGCCAGAAGGGTCACGCCGAATGAATGCAATCGATGCTCGATGTTCTCGCATCGCCGTGCCGTTGACCCATGGTAATCAACCTGACGTTCCAGAAGTTCAGCCGATTGATCCAGTGATTCAACCAGTTGTTTCGAATCGAGTCGGGTGGACGGCAGACCAATATCACGCTCAACCGCGCGAATATACGAGGCAACCCAGGTTGATTCCGGATGATCATACTCTTTCAAGTGCCCTGCCGTTGGGGGAAACGGGCGCTGACCTCCCAGCGGGGCGACCAGTCGCAAATGCCGCACAAATTCCGCGGCGATCCGGTAGTCGAGCCAGCGTTCATGCCAGCGCTTCCGTCGTCCGAAATGGACGAGTCCAAGAATGGTCAAGATGATGAATAACTCAGAGACAATGCAGACGCCCTCAATCCAGTGATGATGCCCCTGTTGGCCGATTCCAAAAGGTAACAAGGCCATGAATACCGCAGCAGCAGCCAGAAGAAAGGCGAGGACAAACGCGCTGCGATAGGTATCCGAGTAGATCACCGCGAGCTTGTCCGGCCACGCGTAAAACGGGCGCAAGCGGTTGACCACCTTTGCCGCGGGTGTGGATTCGTCGCGAGGCCACGCGTATTCCACGGATTCTTCAAAATCCGGGACTGACAACGGTGGGATTCCAACTCGGTTGTTCCCGACAAAATCGCGAAAACATTTCCAGACGATGGCCGGGTTAAAAAGTGGTTTTCGCTCCGAATAAAAGTCACGAATCGTGAGTAGCGACCGCGCGTTCTTGGGTGGCCCGCCTCGCCCCTCTTGTTCATCGATGTCGGAAAACCCAACGGTTCTTTGAATGAAATCCTTAATGTCCTGCGGATTCTGATCCGAAGACGGAGTCACACGGCCATTTTTCGATTCCGGCAGCAACCTGCCCCCACAAACGACTTGCCACGAATGAGGCGAATGGCCATCGATCCACACTGTGGGGACGCCCCTGCGAACGGCTTCGTCCAGTGTTTCCTCCGTTCCGCCTCGTTTACCAAGACGCTCTCCGTCCCATACCACAATCAACAAGTCCGCCTGATTCAATACTATATTCCCTGCCGCACCATAGGCGGCACCTGAATCATTCCGGCTACCATCCAACTCAAATTTTCTCAGGCTGGATTTCCTGCTCGCCGATTCAAGGAGACTGCGAAAGGAATTCAACGAATCCGGTTCCTCTGCCCGGTCGCCAATAAAATCCTTCTCGTATTCCTCCTGATGAAACGGCATCGGAACACAGAGTTCGTAATCGAGTTTGAGTGCCGCTTTGGCAAAAATTCGGTCAGTCCCTTCAGCGAGAGGAGAAACGGCCCGGAGCACGGGCTTCGAATCATCGAATAAATCACTTTGCTTGTCGCCGAGTCTCACGACTTCCTGGTGAATTGCATTCAGCATGCTGGCGATTACCTCCTCAAGCCTGGTCGTGTCACCTGGCAGCCGGTTCGGGCGATGACCGACGACCCCGACCCGGAATACCAGCCGTGGCTTGGGCGGTCGTCGTGTTTTGGAGTATTCCGCTTCCATTTGTCCTCGGTGAATAAAGCCTGATCGGAGCATGACCAAACTGGAAATGGGTAACCAGCAAATTCAGTCAGAGATCAACGCAAGCGACATCCCTTGCCGGTTTGACACGAGTGGAGAGCTTGTGGGACGGTCACCCGACCAAGTAGCGAGTGGGATCTGTTCAACCGGTCATTTCATCAAATATGCTGATACGAGTAACCTGCGAATGTGGACAAAGTTTTCACATCGATGATGTTCACAAAGGGAGCCAGTTCGAATGCTCCGAATGTGGCGAAAACCTGACGGCGGACGGCGAGTTGATATCCAGCCACGATGTCTTTATCAGTCACTCGACCAAGAATAAAACCATCGCCGACGCGGTTTGCGCGACACTGGAAGCTCACGGAATCCGTTGCTGGATGGCGCCGAGAGACATCAAACCCGGCGCTGATTGGGGGGAATCAATTCTCGATGGAATCGAGAACTGTCGCCTGTTTCTTCTGGTATTTTCCTCGCACGCCAACGACTCGCGGCATGTGATGCGCGAAGTTGAAAGAGCGGTTAACAAAGGACTGTACATCATTCCTTTCCGCATTGATGATGTCACGCCTTCCAAATCGATGGAGTACTTTCTGAGTTCCCAGCATTGGCTGGATGCGATGACGTCTCCCCTGGAAAAACATCTTGAGGAGTTGGCCGGGATCATCGCCAATCTGCTGGAGGGAAACCAAGGCTCGGCGAAGGGCCCATCCGCGGAAAATACTAAAGTCGCATCACAGCCAAAACGCACCAAAAGCAAATCGAAAACCATTCTGGCGGCCGTATCCCTTTTCATCGTGGTGCTGGCTGCGGCTCTGGTAATTCCAAAGTTTTTTAAACCTGCTGAAAAAAGTCCTCCGGGAAACTCATCGACACCGGTGCCGAAAAAAAGCGCATCTGAAACAAAGATACTCGAAGCCCTCGACAAGCCGTTCAAGACTTATTTCATTGATACGCCCCTCAGCGATGTTGCGTCCTGGATTGCAGATGCATTCAAGGTCAACGTGGTTATCGACAGGGCATCACTGATGTCAGAAGGATACGATATTGATGAGCCGATTACCATCGATCAGAAAGAGATTTCCCTCCGGTCCGCTCTAAACCTGATGTTGGACGCCGTTGGCGGGGGCTTGGATGGCGGGTTGAGTTTTGTCGTGCGGGATGAGGTTCTCTTGATTACGACCAAAAACTACCGTGATTCCGTGGGTGCCGAATACCTGGCGCCCAAGCCTGACAAGATTGAAGGACCGGTCCCGCAAAAGCTGATCGATTCGCTGAACAAGGCGCATTCTGAGGAGTTGGTGGATTATCCCCTCGAAGAACTCCTGAACATGTATCAAGCCAAATACGGATTGGCCTATTCAGTCGATCCAAACTCCTTGGTGGCAATATTGAACATGGGCGCCAATCCAATGGATCCGGTGACCCTGAAGGTCGACAACATTTCTCTCCGATCCATCCTTCGTTTGCTTCTCCTTCAAGTTGAAGCCCGATACGAAATTCGCAATGAAGTCGTCTATATCATGGACTGGGAGGAACCGGCGACCGACAAGAACGCGGTTATGAAAAAGGCGAAATAGTTCGGACAGGGAATTTTTTCGCACGGATTACCATGACTGAACACGACGTTTTCATCAGCCATTCGTCGAACGATACCGAAACGACGGACAAAGTCAGACAAACTCTGGAAGCCCGCGGTATCACCTGCTGGATTGCGCCGCGCGACATCGAGGCAGGCGCGGACTGGGGCGAGGCCATTGTCAGCGGCATCGAACGAAGTCGATTGTTTCTTCTGATCTTTTCCGAGCGGGCGAATCAATCGCAACACGTGATGAGGGAGGTCGAGCGAGCGGTGAATCGGGGACTCTACATCATCCCCTTTCGGATCGATGCGGTCGTGCCATCGAGGTCAATGGAGGATTTTGTTGTGAAGAATGAAGTAATCTTGATCACAAGGAAATCCACCAAGGAGGCACTGGGAACAGACTTCATTCCTTCCCCCGAAGACAAAATCATTGGAAAGCGGCCGGTGGCGTTGATGGAGACACTGGATCACATTGTTTCCGTGGATTACGAGAATGCCCAGTTTCCCGCTGTCCTCGCCGACCTCCGTTCGAGTTACAATCTGATCAGTTCGATTGACAAGAATTCCGGAGTCGCCCTGGAAAAACCGGAAGACCTGTTGGTTACCTTGAGGGTGAACGAGTTGCCACTCCGGTCAGTCCTGCGTCTGCTCTGCGATCAGGTCGAAGCCCGGTATGAGATTAGAAACGGCGAGGTCTTTGTTTTCGACGCACGGCACCTGGAATCGACCGCTTTACGAAGGATGAAACTGAAGGAGGCCGCATATTCGAAACAGATGAAATTATTGGAAGAATTGACAAAAAAGAGGAAGAAATAGACCTGATCGAGATTACTGAAATGCGCCGCGCTCTCCCAATCTTGGTCATGACCCTTGTCACCACATTCGGTTGGTGGTGGTGTCGGGTACCCGGTTCGGGGGACTGGGTAAATTTTCCGCCGGCCGCTGATGGGCCGTGGATAGCGTATGGCGACAGCCTGACGGCGGGGTTTGGGGCCGATAAAGGAAATGACTACCCGACTCTGCTCGGCAAAAAACTAGGCATCCAGATTCGCAATTTCGGTGTTTCCGGCAACACGACCCATGACGGTTTGGCGCGCATTGACCAGGCGCTGGCGGTGAAACCAAAGGTCGTTCTGCTTTGCCTCGGAGGGAACGACAGCCTGCGTAATCTGCCGAAGGATCAGACGTTCGCGAACTTATCACAAATGATCGATCGTTTTCATGGGGTCGGTTCGTTCGTCGTGTTGGTGGGGGTGCGCAGCGCGAGTTTGCGCGATAAGAATGCCGACCGTTTCGAGGCCCTGGCCCGGGAGAAGAAGGTCATGTTGATTCCGAACATCCTCGAAGGCGTGCTGTTCAATTCCAGCCTGATGTCTGATACCATTCATCCAAACAGTCAGGGTTACGAAAAGGTTGCTGAAAGATTGTTTGTGCTCCTCGCACCGTTGCTGGCGCAACTGAACGCGGCGCGGGAGTAGGAGGATTGGTTTATGCCTTGCCGCCAAAGGTGACGAAGTCGTCGAGGTCCAGCAGGTCAAACCATGTCTCAATATCTTCGCGGTGCGCGGCGGCTTCCTTGTGCAATCCGTTGAAAAAATCGCGTGAGTCCGGATCCGAAGGTACGCGCGCACTCTGATAATTGGACCAATCGCGAATTTCGAGAATCGTTGGTTTGGTCGTCGAGTTTGTGGAAATCCACGCTAACAACTCGGCGTCGCTCCGGCCGCTGGCTGCTTCGGCTTTCAGATCGTCCTGATTGATGCCGACAAATTCAAAGTAGCGCTGGTCCAGTGGGCAGGCATAATGATACTCGCCGTTCTTTCCCGCGAGTTCAGCGCGGCATTTGTCCAGCAGGCGCGGAAGCATTACGTAGCCCCCAAGTCGGACACGGGCGCTACGGGGCGGGTTCTCGGTAAGGTCAGGAGCGGAGTAATTCATTGCCAATCAGATCAAGGTGAACGCCGCGTCGAGATAAGCCTGCATATACGTCGGCACTCGCGCCTTCTTACTCTTGCTCTTCGGTTTCTGAACCGGTTTCGGCATCGGACGTTTCGCGGTCTCGACAATTCCATTGGAAAACTCGAGGACATGGCCCTGATGAATCAGCCAGTGCAGATCCGCATTGACTGCCCTTTGCACCGGGGTCATCTCCGGTTCGCTGCGGGCTGGAGGTGCCGGACTTGCGGCGGCGGGTTCAGCATTCGTATCAGTTTCTGATGCAGACTGCGCTTCGCCGGTCTTTTCCGTTGGTTCGGTGGGCTCAGCCGTGGCTTCCGGCGCAGGAACTGGCGCGGTAAGTTCTATCTTCGGGGCCGGCGCGAACTGGTCAAATATCTGTCGGCGGGTGCAGCGCTTCGTTGCGTCAATAAACTCGATGATGCTGCGAATGCTGTCCGACACCGGCGTGGCTTCCATGTCGAGAAAGTGCGGACGCGATACGGAAACGTGCGTTACACTTTTGTCTTTCTTGAAAAACTGAAGACCATGTTTCGCAAATTCATCGCACAGCGCGGTCACTATCTTAATCGGAAAGCGGCGTTGATCCTCGAAGGCTCGTTGAAACAAGCGGCGCAGCGTCGGGTCTGGAACTGCCTGGGCGTCTTTTCCGGAGATGTTTCGCGAATCCACGCTGACGACGATATTGGGCATGTGGACGTCGCGAAAGTGCTTCTCGACCTCATCACGACTGCCAAGCTTCAACGTCTCCGGGACGTTCAGCACGGTGTATTCGATCTTGAAACTCTGATTCTCGATCCATTTCTGCACCACCTCCTCGTCACGTACGATCTTGACGCGTGATTTGTAAACATCGAACGGCATGTTCTTGAATCGCTCACTGTGCAACAGGACGAGGTTTTTCTGGTAATCGTGATAGTTGGGTGGCCCGAGTATCGTGCCGCTCATACCGCACTGGGCAACAAAGGTGTAGGTGCCCTTGGGCGGATCGACAGGCGTCTTGTCAGTCTGGTAAAACGCGGCGAAATGTTTGCGTAACAGGTGCCGCCTCGCATCTTCCTGCGACAGCCAGAGGGTGTCGTCGAATTCGCACAGGAATAATGGCTGTTGAACCTTGTCTTGTCTCCTCACCACGCTAAAGCGAGCACGAAATCGGTCGCCCGACTTGAGCACTAAATGCGCAATGTCAAAAACCGGATAGGAACGGCCGGTCAATTTGATTTGCCTCGAAATGGCCGCAATGCCGTCGGAATCCGGAAGGATGGCGGTGTCCACGTCCGGCAATGGCGCCGGTTCGTCCCGCCGATCACGTGGACCATCAAAGCGATCACGCGGCCCACGATCGCGACCCGGCCCGCGCCCGTCTCTGTTAAAGGGCCGGTTCCCCTGGCGGTTATCGCCGCGTTGCCCCGGACCCGAATCCCGCCGCGCTCCTGGTCCCGGTCTCGGGCCATCGCGACGCGGGCCATCGCGACGTGGTCCGCCCCGATCACCTCGCGGGCGCGATTCCTCGTCACCCCGATACTTATCGAATTTTTTTTCATCCGGCGACTGCTTCGCCCAGGCGGGCAGAAGTTCCAGTTCCAGATCCAGTTCCACTTTATTCAACGTACTCATCAACTCGGTCTCCGGGCTGCAATTCCGGCTTACCTCAAAAGAGTTGCGAGAATGGAACCTCGCCGAAGGGAATGCAAGTGCGCCTTTGGCCCTGATCGACATGCGAAACCAGCGACTTCAACTTTTGATCTCTTCAACAATCTGATTTCGAGTCGATCATATCCCGAGGACACCAGTAAGTTTTCGGTTTTGGTACTTGCCTTGGACCGCCGTGCTGTCTTGGATTTGGTCAGGCACTTTATCCGGGCGGATGCAGGACTATCCAAAACATTATTGCGGAGTATTTGGCGTTTACGGTCACCCAAATGCAGCCGAGTTGACCTACTATGGTCTGTACGCGCTGCAACATCGCGGACAGGAGAGCGCCGGCATCGTCACGTGCGATGGAACGGAGTTCCGCGCCCACCGTGGCATGGGGCTCGTGCCGCAGGTGTTCAAGGGAGATGTTATCCGTGATCTCGTCGGGCATATGGCGATTGGCCACACCCGCTATTCGACGACTGGCAGTTCGCACATGCGCAACGCCCAGCCGTTGACAGTTGACTGTTCTCGCGGCCAGATTGCGATCGCCCACAACGGTAACCTGACCAACGCCGCCGCCCTGCGCGAGGAACTTGAGGCTCAAGGCTCCATTTTTCAAACTTCGGTTGACAGCGAAATCATCCTCCACCTGCTCGCTCAACCGTCGACGAGTGCCACCAGCAGTACCCTCGTGCAGGCGATGCACAAGATTGAGGGTGCCTATTCGCTCGTCATCATGACCGAAAACGAACTCATCGGCGCGCGCGACCCGTACGGGTTCCGGCCGTTGTGCATCGGGAAACTGGGCGACGGCTGGGTTCTGGCCAGCGAAACGACCGCGTTGGACCTGATTCAGGCCAAGTTCGTGCGCGAAGTCGAGCCAGGTGAAATTGTCATTCTGGATCAGGACGGCATCAAGAGTGTTCAGACGCACAAGGGTTTTAAGGAGCGCGCCTTCTGTATTTTCGAGTACGTCTATTTTGCGCGGCCGGACAGCATCATCATGGACCGCAGCGTGTATCGAACGCGGGTGGAAATGGGCCGCGAACTGGCCCGGGAAAGTCCGATTGACGCTGACATCGTAGTGCCGGTGCCCGACAGCGGCAATTGCGCGGCCCTCGGGTTCTCGCTTGAATCAGGCATCCCGTATGAAATGGCCTACGTGCGGAACCATTATGTCGGGCGCAGTTTTCTCCAACCGTCCCAGTTGATTCGCGACTTCAACGTGCGCGTGAAGCTCAACCTCATTAACGAACTGGTTGAGGGTAAACGGGTTGTCATCGTGGACGACTCAATCGTCCGGGGCACCACCTGCAAAACGCGCGTCAACAACCTCAAGGAAGCCGGCGCGAAAGAAGTGCATGTGCGCGTCAGTTGTCCACCGCATCGAAACCCCTGCTTCTATGGAATTGACTTTCCGGATCGCAGTAAGTTGATGGCGGTCAGTCACTCGATGGAAGAGATCCTGAAATATCTCGATGCCGATTCCCTGGCCTATCTCTCCCAGGATGGCATGGTAAAGGCGACCGGATTGCCCGCGAGCGCGTTCTGTATGGCGTGTTACGACGGGAATTATCCGGTCGGATACGATCCCGCCGTGCACAAACACATCATGGAGAAGCGCCGCGAGCGTGTCGAAAGCCTCGGGCAGACCCTCAAGAAGCACGACGAGCAACCCAGACTGCTCTGACTTTGGTGATGAAAAAATCTGCATACGCTCAAGCGGGCGTCGATCTCGTTCTCGGAAACCGGGTCAAGGAAACACTCCCCGCATTGCTGGCCTCAACCAAACGGGCCGAGGTGCTCGGCAAGGTTGGCGGATTCGGCGGTTTGTTTGCCCTAAACACGCGCAAATTCAAACAGCCCGTGCTCGTGTCCAGCGTGGATGGCGTGGGCACAAAACTGAAAGTCGCGTTCGAATGCAATCGGCATGACACGATCGGGCAGGACCTGGTCAATCACTGTGTCAATGACATCGCGGTGTTGGGCGCCGAGCCGTTGTTCTTCCTCGATTACCTCGGCACCGGCAAACTCAAGGCGAACGTGTTCGAGGAAATCGTCCGCGGTTTTGCCATCGGCTGCCGTGCCAATGGCTGTTCGCTTATCGGTGGCGAAACAGCCCAGATGCCCGGCTTTTACCAGAAAGGCGAATACGATGTCAGTGGAACCATCGTTGGCGTAGTGGACAAATCGCGGATGCTCAACGGGCAGAAGACGATCAAGCGCGGAGATGTTATCATCGGGATGGCGTCCAACGGCTTGCACACCAACGGCTACTCGCTCGCGCGCCGGATATTTTTCGACCAACTGAAGCTCAAGCCTCGCACGAAGCTCAAGGAATTGGGCTGCACTGTCGGGGAAGAATTGCTCAAGGTTCACGTCAGCTACTGGCCTGTGGTTCGTAGCCTGATTGGCAGATTCAATCCACCCCGCAATCCGGGTGCATTGAAGGCGTTGGCGCACATCACGGGCGGCGGATTCATCGACAACATTCCCCGCGTGCTGCCGAAGAATTGTGACGCCGTGATTCATCGCGGCATGTGGGACATGCCATCCGTTTTCAACCTGATGCAGGCTGCCGGCAAGGTTGATGAAACGGAGATGTATCAGGTCTTCAATATGGGAATCGGAATGATCGCCGTGGTGTCGGCGGGAGAGGCGGCCGCCATGCTCCGCGGCATTCGCGCCCGCAGGATCAAGGCTTGGCAGATCGGCGAAATCGCCAGAGGAACCGGCAAGACGGTTCTCGACTGAACCCTATTTTTTCAACGGCACCTGTCGCGTGCTTTGCAGATACGCGAGAAGTGCCCTGACTTCCGCGAGCTTCAGCGGTTGCAGCAACCCCTCGGGCATCATCGAGAGCTGGCCCTGCTTCATGTACTCGATGTCCTTGCGACCGATCGTCAAGGTTTCCGTGGCGGTGACCACCGTGACCGAGTGCGGGTCCTCACGTGTCACGATGCCCGTGATACTGCGCTCGTCCTTCGTGTCGATGTTGGTGGTGCGATACTCGTTTGGAATCTCCGCGTTCGGGTCGAGAATATTGTGCAGGAGATAATCGAGATCGCCCCGATTGGCGCCGGTGATGTCCGGACCCACTTTTCCGCCAACCCCGAACAACGTGTGGCATTGACCGCAGATCAGATTAAATATCTCACGCCCGCGCACTGAATCCGGTTTCGATGCCGGCTTGCCCAGCAACTGTACTTTCAATAGTGCGATTTCACGTTTCTTTTCCTCCGGACTTTCACGAATGACTCCCCATAACTTGACGACGGCTGCCGTGATATCCGGTTGATTGAAACCCCGTAGTTGACGCACCACGTCCGCCGTCAAGTCTCGCGATTGAATGCGGCCCTTCGCTATCTCGGTGAGCAATGCGCGGGCATTCGATGGACGGGAAACCAGCACGTTGAGCACGGCCCTCTTCTCTTGTGCGGTCTTAAGGGTGGGATAGAATTTGATCAGCTCCGGCGCGATTCGTTCATCAGCATATCCCGCCAGGGCGCGCAGCGAATCGTTTCGCAGGGCGGCGACCTGCAACAGTGGCAACGCGAGATTCACCAGTTCCGCATCCTTCCCGGCAGTCAGTGAATTCAACGCCTTGCGGCGTTCGTTGATCGGGCTGTTCGCATCGGACAGCACGGCGCGTAATCCCGCCATTGCGGATTGGCTGCCGAATTTGACTGCGAGTGACTTCGTGAGCTCCCGCACTTCCGCGCTTGGACTTTTCAGCAGGCGCAGTTCGACCTTCTGCCAGCCTTTGGGCATGACCATCCGGGAGGAACCGGCATATCCGTCACGCATTCCGCGCAGGAGATCGAGATCCAGTTGCGCGTCCGTATTACTCAGCAGAACTTCAACCAGCGCATCCAGCGCCTCATCGGCCCGTGCGGATGGCGCGACAAGGTGTCCGATCAACACCAGCAGAACAGTCAGGAATCGTTTCATCTTCATCTGCGACTTGAAATTGTTGCGGGCATTCAATCATTTCCGAAACCCGATGACTCGGGAAAAATGCGGGAAGAACACACGGGTCGAGCGGTGTCCACAATATCCGACAGTTGAAAAAACCATTCGCCAGTGTAGCCGCCGAGGTAAGGAGGCGGATTCCCATGGATTCTGTCACCGTGAGTCCGCCTCCTTACCTTGGCGGCTACGAGTTGGTGAACGCCCGTTGGCTTGATTGGTCGGCACTGTCAAACGAGTGCACCGCAGGCCGGGTGCCCTCAACCGGTGAAGCCGGACATCGCAACCTTCATCCGGTGTTTCTTGCTGACCAACAGTGTTTTAGCGCCCGGGATTCCGTGAGTCGCAAGAATGCGCCGGGTGAGGGCACCCAGCCTGCGATAGACGCTTCGCTTTATTTTTGGTCGGCCCTTAAGGCAGCAGCATACAGCTCCAAAAAGCCCACCTGCTGAGTCGTTTCTACGGCCGATTTTTCTACCGCCCTGATTCTCTGAACTGCACTGACTGCACTCTCACCTTCGGAAATCAAGTAAACGGCGATGAGCGTCCCCGTCCTGCCGATGCCTGCTTCACAATGCACGGCGACTGGTCTGTTATTTGAGCGCTGCTCGCGAACGAAGCGCACGAATATTGACGCCTGATCAATTGTTGGTGCGCAGCCGTCTGGCACCGGCAAATCAAGAAAAGAAAACCCGGCGGATTCGTAAACGAATGAGTCTACGGAAATGCCTAAAAGTGACACAACCGCTCTGATCCCCGCACGATGCAAAAGTGTTAAATCGTCATCATACTTCGTTAGATTGCCTCCGCGGTTCATTCGCCTGTCAGGGTGAAGAAATGGCATTGGCATACCAGCCAATACCCCGGGTATTACCCACCACAACAAACTGCTCTCTTGAGTATCGTTCATATCGCCGCATTACTCACGGCTCCGTACTAACGGGTCGGCGTGAGGCTACACTTTCCACTCACCACGGTAATCGCGGGTAAGCCATGCGGGATCGCCACCTTCGGCAAACGTGTTCTTCTTCGGATTCCATTTGATGCCGGCCTGGTTGTAGTAGGTCTGGTTGAGTAGATGGCAGGCGATGGCTGTGCGGCCGCCGACGATTTCGTTCGTAATCGATTTCTCGCGGGTGCGCATCGAGTTCAGGAAGTCACCGATGTGATTGGTGCTGCGATAAAGTTTCACTTTCGGATCTTTGAGATACTCGGCCTCAGCCTTGTCGAGTTCCTTGCCGAGGTTTGTTTCTTTGTCGCCGCGATCGATTTTTCCGGCGACAAGCTTGTCACCGATCCAGAGGCCAAAGATTCCGCGATGCACCTCCACCTTGCCTTTGGTTCCGTAGAAGCTCGCGCCCATTCCATCGCCGTGCATCATCGGAACGTCGCCTTCATAAACCAGTTGCGCACCTTTCGTCGCTTTCGGATCTTTGGCCGGTATCGTTGCCACCGGGCCACTGTTGTCCTTGCCGAGTCCCCATTGGATGATGTCGATCATGTGGGCGCCCCAGTCACAGACCATACCACCGCCGTATTCCTTGTACGTGCGCCAATTCGGGAAATGACGATGATCCCCTCGTGGACTGAGGATGGAGTTGTACCCGCGTGACGGACCGGGTCCGATCCACATGTCCCAATCCAACCCCGGTTCAAGTTCCTCGGTCGGCAAATTACAAGGTGCACCCGGTCCACCGACGTTGACGGCTGTTCGTTCAACCTTGCCAATCACGCCATTGCGCACCAGTTCACTTGCAACGCGAAACTCGCGTGACGATCGCTGCATGGAACCGGTCTGGAGGACACGTTCGTATTTCTTCACCGCGTTCATCACGGCGACAGATTCATTCACGTTGTGTGTAAGTGGCTTTTCACAATAGACATCCTTGCCGGATTTTAATGCGGCAATGGTCTGATAGGCATGCCAGTGATCCGGGGTCGCGATGCAGACCGCGTCAATGTCCTCGCGCGCGATGAGGTCGCGGAAGTCCTTGTAGGCCTTGCAGGTGTTGTTCTTGTATTTGTCATCCGCCCGCTTCTTCGCGGCATCGCGCCGGGTGGTGTCGCATTCCGCGACGGCGACACAAACCGCGGACTTGTCTCCCATGAAACGATTCTGCAGTCCGCGGTTCTGCATGCCTAATCCGATGAAACCGACAGCAATCCTATCATTCGGTTTCGTCTCGGCAGACCAAATGCCTGACGGGAGAATGAATGGTCCGGCAGCAATGGCGCTGGACTGGAGAAAACGACGGCGGGTCGAGCTGGTGGATTTCATGAGGCGGAGCATAAGTGAACTTCCGGCGGCGTGAAGTCTTTTTGGCGGGGGGCGACCAATAAACCCGTTGCATCTTAAAATAATCTGGCGGATTTTAACCACCGGCGGGTGCTTACGGGTGAAACGATGAATCAGGATCTGGAATTGTTGCGGAAATTCGTCCGAACCGGTGACGAGACGGCCTTTGCCCGAATCATGGAGGAACAGTCAGGGTTGGTCTTTCACACTGCTTTACGGCGACTCAATGGTGATTACGCATTGGCCCAAGATGCCACCCAGACGGTCTTTGTCGATTTGGTAAAGAAGGCCGAATCCCTGCCGACTGACACGATCCTTGCTGGTTGGTTGCATCGCCAGACTATTTACGTGACCAGCAAACAGGTGCGCACAGAGGACCGTCGGCGCGTACGTGAACAAACCGTCGGCGAAGATGGGGACCAGGTGGAAGAGCCGGGTCATTTGTGGCGAGAAATCAAGTCGCTCGTCGATCGGGCCATCAACCAGTTGGGCGAAACCGAACAAAACCTGGTGCTCTTGCGTTATTGGAACGGGATGGGTCTGCGCGAAGCAGGCAAGGCAATCGGCCTTTCGGAGAACGCCGCTCAAAAGCGATTGGCACGCGCCGTTGAAAAACTCCGCAGCAGCCTTTCTCGATACGGCATCACCGGCAGCGTGGCAACTTTGACGCTGGCGCTCTCTGAGAACGCCATGGCGACTGTGCCGCCATCCGTTATCAGCAGCGTGTCAGGCGTAGCGCTGGCGGCGAAAGCATCCGGCTCCTCATCATTTGTTGGTGCTCTCAATCCGTTGGACTGGCTGATTGGATTGAAGGCCAAGCCGGTGATCGCGACGGCACTTTCATTGATGGCGATCTCGCTTGGAACCACCGGTTTCGTGGCCGGACGAACCGCTGCCCAACGTCACCATACCGCGACTCACTGGCAAGGTGCAGTGGATCAAGCTGCCGCAGACATCGCCACCAAAGCTGACTCACCCGTGGCGCGTATTGAATCGCCCAACACGGTTGACAGTAGTTCCACGAATGAACCTCCCGGAATTCGCGCGCCGTTGACGGTACGGGAGATTGTGCAACAAGCCGCCGTGAATTTCCGCACTCGCATCGCAAGTCATAATGCCCGCGCATTGGCTTACATCAATCTCAGCAAGCTGTCTCCCGAACAGGTGGATGAAGCAATTCGGGAACTGGAACAATATCGTGGCGAATCAAAAGTCTTTGACGGAATCGGCCCGATTCTAACCGGCTTGCTGGCAAGGCGCGATCCTTCGGGCGCGTACGAATTTGCCTGCACCAATTTTAACGGCCACGCCCGCGGACTTGCCGTCGTCAACGTGATTCGCGCCTGGGGAAAGAAGAATCCACCCGAGGCGTGGAAATGGTATCACGACGTGACGGCGTCGGGCGAATTGCCGATTCGACAGGACACCTGGAGGTCAGCCGCCAACAACATTTTCACGGAGTGGACATCGGCCGATCCGGTTGCGGCATTCTCGCAGCTCGAAGGACTTTCGGTCACGGCGGAGCGGGCCGTGCTATCAGGAATTGCCGATGCGGCTCTGGGCTCGCCTCGACGCGGGGAGATTCTCGAATTGATCAGCCAAATGCCGGACGAACGATTAAAGCGACGTGTCGCGCAGGATCTGGCGGGCGATTGGGGACGCCTGAATCCGCACGAAGCATCCGCATGGGCGGCCACCCTGAAATTTGAAGATCCGACCGCGCATCTCGAAGTCCTTGGCGAGGTTGCCGAAGAATGGTTCGTCAACGATCCGCATGAGGCGGCCAAATGGTTGCTCGCCAATACACCGGCACCGCTGAAACAAAAAGTTACCGGTTTGATCGGGCAGGCATTCATGAGGCTCGAAACCGAAAAAGGTGGATCCAGCAACAAGCGAACGCCCCCGCGTCCGTAGTGTGAATATGAACCGGCTGCTCATCATCACTCGCTGGATATTTAGAAGCGTCAAGCTGGCGGCTTCGCTCTGCCTGAGCGCCTTCATCCTGGTCACGGGCGGTTATCTGCTCGGGTGGAATACGGTGTCATCGACGCCGGTGTCCGTATCGACAGATTCGAAACCGCAGTCCCATGGTCTCGCGGAGTCTGGAGGATTTTATTCGCGACCGGGTAGCGGTACGAAGTCCATTTCCACGGGTGGTGCTGATTCGGTTGACGAGGAGGATATCAAGCATCGAATTCTGCAACTGGCCGCGAGGCTGCGACCCGGAATGAACAGGTACGAACAGGCTGCTTACGCTCACGCCGAGGTCGCGACAATGACCATGGCAGAGGTGCAAGCCGGTTTGAAACAGCTCGCCGATGCCCCGCAGAATCGTGTCTTTCATGAATTACGGATGATGATGCTGGACCGCTGGATGACTCTTGACCCGGAGAGCGCCTACAATTACGCGAGAGAGTATGTGGAGATGGCGCCACGACTGCTGCGCCGGGAATCACTGGATGGAATCATGTTGTCGATTTGGGCATCCAAAGATCCCGAGGGGGCATTCAAGAAATGGCAGAGCCTGCCTCCTGATGATCGCCCCACCGGATATCGCCTGGGCACAATATTTCGCAGCATGGGAGAGGTGGATTTCAACCTCGCACTCGGCACGGGCCTTTCGCTGCCTTCTGAGAATCATTATCACCTGCTCCGCGGCCTTGCCCGTTCGCCGGACAATGATGTCGAGCGGCAACAGTTGTTTGAAAAAGTCGCCCAGCTCCCTGACCGCGAACAGCGAGATGAAATCATCGCCATGAGTCTTCATGGCTGGGCGAATGATTCCGGACCCGAAGCAGTGGTCAAGTGGCTTGATACGTCGAATTTGCCCTCGGTCGAACTGAACGAAATCGAAGACAATCTCGCGATGCATTGGTTCTATGAAAATCATCAAGCCGCCGCTGACTGGCTCATGTCCCGGGCGGATTCCCCCGAACGGCGCGCCGACGCGCTTGATCGGATGGCGCGTCATTGGGCCACCTACGATCCGGTTGCCGCGGGCGAATGGCTGATTGCCCAGGGACTCGACGCCTCCGCCTCCCGCGCCATGCGGAATTACGCCGATCGCATCGCGCGAAACTATCCAGAGGATGCCGTCGCCTGGGCTCGCGCCATTCCGGATAAGAGTATTCGAGCTGAAGCCCTGCGGCGCGTCCATTTGACTTTCAGTGAGCGCTATCCCCGGGAAGCGGCGGAACTGTTTGGCAAAAACACGCCGTAATCGAAGGCGGTCGGTGCTGGCTTGAATATGATTCAGGAGAACAATGAGAGCCCGGCAGGGTTCGATTACTGCTGTACGCGATGGCGGGATTTCAGATTTCCAATTTTCGCTTTTTACAACTAACGTGCATTCATGGAAACGACGGCGGAACATTCCCCGGACACAACGGTACCGTCACCGTCGTTTATTCGCCGCTATTTCGATTTCATCGGGCATCAGTGGCTGGTGCTCATTCAAACGATTCAGGGAGTTGGCGCGTTTGCCTTGATTACCCTGGGGGTTACGGTCACGAAGTTCAGTGTTTCCAGCCGGGTGATTCATCCGGCCATTCGTCAACAGATTGCGCGCGCGGGGGTCAGGTTGCTGCCCGCGATTGCCTTCGTTGGGTTGGCCCTGGGGCTGGTGATCATCGGACAGACGGTCGCAGTGGCGACGCTCGTTGGCGCCAAACAATACATCGGGATTGTCATGGTTTCGGTGGTCGTGCGTGAGCTGGGTCCGTTGTCCGCCGCGCTGCTGGTGCTCGCGCGTGTCGGCACCGCCATCGTGATTGAGCTGGGCACGAAACGCGCGCAGGGTGAAGTGGAGGCTCTGGAGGCGCTGGGGATTGATCCGGTGCATTATCTTGTCGTGCCACGCGTCATCGGTCTGGCCATCTCGATTTTTTCCCTGACGATTTACCTCATCCTGACAGCCATCCTGAGCGGCTACTTGTTCGCCTTCCTGCAAGACGTCCCGTTGACACCCGGGGAATATTTCCGACAGGTCACTTCCGCGATCACGTGGCAGGATTTTGTGTTGCTGGCGGCCAAGACGTGCAGCTTCGGAGCCATCATCGCGGTCACGACCTGTTACCAGGGCCTGGCGCGGCACCTGCAGATTGAGGAAGTGGCGCCGGCAACGACCAGCGCCGTGTCGCACAGTGTCATTGCCTGCGTCCTGCTGGATGCGGTCTTCATCGTCGTTTACCTGCTGATGTGATGAGCAAGTCGAAACAACAACGCGACGGGGTGCCGCTGATTGAATTGGCGGACGTATCTGTCATGGCTGCCCCCAATCCGGGCGCGGTTTGCGTCGAGGGCGTGAATTGGCGATTGCAGCGTGATGAATTATGGATTGTCGCCGGGCTGAATTGGTCGGGCAAAACGGATTGGTTGGCGACCGTGGGCGGGCTGCAGCGGCCGGTATGCGGAGACCTCAGGATGTTTGGTCACGCGACCGCGGAACTCAAGCCGGATGAATTACAGGACCTCCGCGTCCGCGCGGGGTTTGTGTTTGAGAACGGTGGACGGTTGTTTGGCGGCATGACCGTTGCGGAGAATGTGACGCTGCCCGTCTGTTATCACTCCAACTGCGACTCAGCGGAGGCGATGAAGCGCGTGACGCCGTTGCTCGAGTTGACCGGCTTGATGGAGGTGGCAAATCGTCTGCCTGTGGAATTGAGTCGAGGGCAACGACAGCGAGCGGCATTGGCCCGGGCTCTGGTGCTCGAACCCGAGGTGTTGTTGATTGACAACCCGGTTGCCAATCTCGATCCCCGCAATGTCCGCTGGTGGGTGAATTTTCTGGGATCATTGGCGCGGGGGCATGAACATTTTCAGGGGAAGAAGATTGCCGTGGTGTTGACGGCGGAAGACTTTCGGCCCTGGCTGGAAGTTGGAACGCATTTCGGCACGCTGGCCAACCGCAAATGGAGGGCGTTTGGATCGAAACAGGAATTGACGTCCTCCACCGAGCCGTTGATCCGCGAGATGTTGTCGGATGTTTCGGTGGAAACGGTGACGCTTTGATTCAGATCAACCACGAATGGACACGATTGAACACAAACAGGGGCATGAACAAGATTTCAACCAGGATGGCCGGCTGGTGTACCGAACTGTGAATGAAAGCGAAGAACCCATGTTTCTGAGCCGGTCCTTTATTCGTGTCAATTCGTGTGCATTCGTGGTTTCCCCACTGTATCGACACCGCTAAACTCGACGTCAATTCATGCCACTTCAGGATTTAACACCTCAACTACGCACTCGCCTGAACCGCGTCGAGCACGCAGTGGGAATCTTCGTGATTCTGGCGCTGCTGATTCTGCTCGGAGGATTCTCCTATTACATCTACTTCACGGCGCAGAAGAAGGGCTGGTTCGTCCTCAAGGCGAAGTACTTCACCTACGTGGACAGCGCGACCGGTTTGTCGCAGGGGCAACCGGTAAAGATGATGGGATTCGACGTGGGCGAAATTACTCACATCACCGCCGAAGCTCCGGGCATGGATCAGAACGTCTATGTGGAATTCATCATCAAGGGCGAGTTCATCGGTTATATGTGGACGGATTCCAAAGTGCGGTTGAATGCGGGAGACCTCCTTGGCAACCGCCAGCTTGAGGTGCTCAAGGGCAATTGGCAGGGAGGCTGGACGAATTCAGACGGGTCCACCGTTCAGGCGATTTACAAGACCGATGACAAGTTGGCCAGAATCGCGCAAGTGATCACCAACAGCGCGCCGGGCAAGTGGGATTATCAAGAATGGATTCCCGGGTCGAAGCCCTACTACATGGACATCCTCGAGGACCCGGCGCTGACCGAACGCGCCAGCAGTCTGGTGGGGATGGTGGAAAGCGCGATGCCGAATATCCTGTCGTTGACCAACCAACTGCAAGAGACGTTGAAGACTGCAAACATGGCAATGATGAGTCTGGACCAGCGCATCAAGGAGTTTGAACCCATCCTCACCAATGCCAACGCCATCATCGCCGGCTTCAAACCTGCGGCCACCAACATCTCAATTATCACCGGCAACCTGACGAATCAAAATGGTGGTCTCGGGCAATGGCTGTTGCCGACGAATCTCAATCAGGAAACCGAGCTGACTCTCATCTCACTGAGGGAAGCAATGACCGACTCGCGGGAGACCTTGACGAATGCCACGGCTGCCTTGAAGGGAATTAACACCATGGTCGGCAACACCGATACGAACCTGATGGGCGTCATGGCGAGCGTCGGTGATTCCATCGACAATCTCGCCATGTTGACAAGCAACCTGAACGCGCAGGTGGAGAGCAACACCAATCTCCTCGGTGAGGTCTCCACCATTATCCGGAACACCGACGAATTCGTTCAGGGCCTGAAAAGGCACTGGATGTTCCGGTCATTGTTCAAGAAGGAGAAAGAGTAGAATTCGTGCCCGATCAATGGCCGCCGCGCAATGAGCCTCGTCGAAGAATTCAAGCGACTCGTCACTGCCTTGCGCGAGGATGAGTTCGATTACGCCTTGTGCGGCGGGTTTGCGATGGCCGTCCATGGGTTTCCTCGGGCCACAATCGACGTCGATATTGTCGTGGAGACGGATTCACTGGAAGGGTTGCGAAAGATCACGGGCAAGCTGGGTTATCGGGAGAATCCCGAGCCAATGGTGTTTCAGAATGGAACAATCGTGATTTATCGATTCAATCGATTTGAGGCCGGCGATCCGGGCTTTATCACACTTGATGTCCTCTGTGTTACCGATGCGATTCAGGATCCGTGGCAGTCTCGTTACTCAGTTGACACAGAGTTTGGTCGGGTTAGCGTGGTTTCGAAAGAAGGCTTGATCAGCCTGAAATCGATTCGAGCGTCCGGACAGGATCTTGATGACATAGCCAATCTGAAAAAATCCGAATGAAGGTCGATTACTCTCCGGCAGCCGTCACCTCCCGAATTAGGCAGGTCGGAGAACTGCTGGACATATGTCGCGGCCTGGATGCCAAACGTTGGGCTACGCGCGAGCGGGATAACGAGAGGGTTTCCGAAAGCGATTCTCCGCCGGACGAGCGTGACGAACAGCGGTCAACTACTTAACCGGCGGCTGCCAGGGAACGCGGCCACCGTTCTGAATGTGCTTCCGAATAGCGACACTCATGGAGTTGAAAATGGCCTTGTTCGCCTGTGCGAGATTCTGCTTTTCGAAAGGGTCGTCTTTGATGTTGTAGAGTTCGAACGGTTTGAACGGGCTGTTGTGCAGGATCTTCCAATCCCCGCGAATGAGCGCCTCGATGGTCAATCCCTGATAGCTCAGGTTTCCCTCGCGCCGGCAAAAATAGAGTTCGCCGTGCGTCTGTTTCTGCGGTTTGCCAAGCAACGTCGGCAGGAATGATAGACCGTCGATCGGGTGGTCTATTTTGACCCCCGTCAATTCAGCCAGCGTCGGGTAAATGTCCATCGTGGCGGTATTGTGGGCGCTTAGCGAACCGGCCTTGATGTGCCCCGGCCAACGGGCGATACCCGCGACGCGCAGGCCGCCATCATACACGCTTTGTTTACCATCGCGATAGGGGCCGTTGTTGGCGCCGACACTAATCTGGCCGCCGTTGTCGGAGGAAAAGATCACCAGCGTATTCTTTGACTGGCCGGTTTCATCGAGGGTCTTGAGCACCTTGCCGATGCCGTCGTCCATGTGTTCAATGAGGGCAACCAGCCTCGCGCGTTTTTCGGTGATGCCTTTCTCACGTGCCTTCACTTTCGCGACCCATTCCTCAGGCGGCTGAATCGGCGTGTGTGGCGCATTGTAGGCGAGGTAGAGGAAGAACGGTTGCTTTGCTTTCTTCCGGTCGCGGAGGTAGTCGCACGACCACTGGGTGAACAAATCCGTCGCGTGACCTTTCGGATCAATCTCAGTCTGGTTCCGATACATGTAGTTGATCCCGTGCCGGCGGTGATTGTAATAGTCGTCCATCATGTCCCCGCGAAAGCCGTGGAAATAATCGAACCCCCGTTCGTTCGGCGTGTTGGGGGATTCCAGACCAAGATGCCATTTTCCGACAATCGCCGTGTGATATCCGACGGTCTTCAGGATATCAGGCAGCGTTTTCAGGCTGGTATCGAGATAGCCCCACGAATCTTCGGGGCGGGTGCGAATGACACCGGGAACGCCGGCAATGTCGGGATATCGTCCCGTCATCAGCGACGCGCGGGTAGGTGAACACACGGGGCAATTCGCAAAGAAGTTTGCGAACTTCATTCCATCGTCGGCCAGTTGATCGAGGTTCGGCGATCGCAAATCCTTCGCGCCATAGCACGAGAGATCCCCCCAACCGAGATCATCCGCGAGAATGACAAGGATATTGGGCTTGTCTGCCGCCTTGATAGACAGCATATCGGCGATGAACAGTGAGGCGCAACCGATCAGAATTGCGGTTTGTCGGCAAAACTTTTTGATGGCAGATTTCATGGGTTTCAACAGTCTGAAAGACGATAGGATTCTCCCCGCGTATCGACCAGTTCAAAACTGACGGCGCCTGAATCGTGCTGCGGAAAAGACTGTTCTCGGACGGGTGAAAAAGGGGCATATTCGGGAAGAGCCCCGGAGCGCGGCGTTTACGCCGCAGAAACGTCCGCCTGCAACCATCGTCGCCGGAATACGGAAGATTTCGGCACTGCAATACCTCTGCGGACTGAAGTCCGCGCTCCTGCGGCGGGGCTTCGCCCGAATGCGCCCGTGAAGGAGCGGACGAGCCGTGCTTACGCCATGATCTCGTGCACGACGTGGCCGTGGACATCGGTCAGGCGGAAATCACGGCCGTCGTGACGGAAAGTCAGATGCTCGTGATCCATTCCAAGCAGATGAAGCAGGGTCGCGTGCCAGTCATGCATGTGGACCTTGTCCTGAATCGCGTGGTGTCCGTACTCATCGGTCTCGCCAAAACTGAAGCCCGGCTTCACTCCGCCACCAGCGAGGAATATGCTGAATCCCGACGGATTATGATCACGCCCGGTGCCATTGCTTTGCGCATAAGGAGTTCGTCCAAATTCGCCTCCCCACCAGACGAGTGTGTCTTCTAGCAAACCTCGCTGCTTGAGATCGGCCAATAGTCCGGCCACGGGCTGATCCGTGTTGAAGGCATGCTCTTCATGCTTGGGCAGATTGGAGTGTTGATCCCAACGCGGGTTGTTGGTGTTGTCGCCGTAGTTGACCTGAATGTAGCGAACGCCGGACTCGGCCAGGCGCCGCGCCATGAGACATTGGCGGCCGAAATCGTCCGTTCCCTTGTCGCCAATGCCGTAAAGTTTTTTCACCGATTCAGGCTCCCTGGAAAGATCCATCACATCGGGCGCGTGATGCTGCATTCGCCAGGCAAGTTCGTACGAATTGATGACCGCGTCCAGTTCCGCATCACCGGCGTCGCCGCGCGATTGTTCGGCGTTGATGGCGCGGAGCAGATTAAATTGTTCGCGCTGGTCTTTTGCGGAAAGGAGATGGTTCGTCAGATTGCGAATCTTCGCATCGTCGGCCGACACACCGGCGCGCCCAACCGCGGTTCCCTGAAAGACCGCGGGCAGAAAGGCATTGCTGTAGTTGCGCGGACCGCCATTGCCCATCGACGGTTGAATCGTGACGAAGCCCGGGAGGTTATTATTCTCGCTGCCGAGTCCGTAGAGTACCCATGAGCCAATCGATGGTCGGACCAGATTGATGGAGCCCGTGTGCATGAACAACGTGGAAGGTCCGTGCGCCACGCCATCGGTATGCATGCTCTTGACGAAACACAGGTCGTCCACATGCCGGGCGATGTGCGGGAACAACGTCGAGACATGCTGGCCGCATTGTCCGTATGGTTTGAACTCCCACAGATTTTGATAGACCCGGTGCTCCTTGATTTCCTTCGTTTTTGCGAGCGTTCGTGCATCGTCGAACCGGACCATCTTCCCGTTCTCCTTCTCAAGACGCGGCTTGTAGTCAAAGGTATCGACGTGACTCGGACCACCCTGCATGAACAGGAAGATCACGCGCTTGGCCCGAGGCGCGAACTGTGGTTGGCGAGCGAGCAAAGGATTAACGACACCCGCCATGGCCTCACGATGCGCGAGACCAGCCGCAGCCAGATAACCAAAGCCGCAGCCCATCGATTTAAGGGCCTGCCGGCGGGAAAACGTCGGTCTGTTGTTGAACCAGTCCATAAGTGAGAGGTTACTATCTCATACTACATCGCTTGGGCAATTGCCAATATTGACGGCAAAAACAATTGGGCGCATTCGGGTGGTGCCCCCGGCGCGCGGCGTTTACGCCGCAGAAACGTCCACCTGCAACCATTGTCACCGGGATACGGAAGATTTCTGCACTGCAACGCCTCTGCGGACTGAAGTCCGCGCTCCCGCTGTGGGGGCTTCGCCCGAAGGCGTCCAAAACGATTCCAAGTCAGTGCAAATACCGAAAATCGAGGCTCTGAAACAGTGTCTGGTAAAACATCTGCCAGCGATTTAACTCGTCTTCGGGTCCAATAAACTTTCTGGTCAGGTCCAGTTCACGAGCGGTCGGTTTGCGACCAAGGACCTGAAGATAGGCCATGTCGATTCGCTCTTGAGTCGTCAATTCACTCCGCTTTAAAAGCGTTTTGGCTGCTGCTTCAGCGCTGTTGATGACGAACGGATTGTTCAACAACAGCAGGGCCTGTGGGGCGATGGTGCTGCTGGTTCGTCTTCCGTTCTGGATATTTGGATCAGCGAAGTCAAATGTCTCGAAAATCTCCGGTAAGGCATTGCGAAAGACTGGCAGATAGACGCTGCGACGCGTGCTCTCGAATTGGTAGCCGTACTCACTTTTAGTCCCGCTTTTGATGTTTGAGCCGCCGACCTTCAAGTCAAGCTGACCGCTCACAAACAGGAAGGCATCTCGAATGCATTCCGCGTCGAGTCGCTTGCGATTCATGCGCGCGAGCAGCCGATTGTCCGGGTCCACTTTAAGCGCGGCGGAATCAGATGCCGTGCTCATCTGATAAGTACGGGATAAAACAATTTTGCGAATCAGTTGCTTGAGCGACCAACCGTTTTCCATCAGGGAAGCTGCCAGGTAATCCAACAGTTCCGGATGCGAGGGGCGTTCGCCAGTCGCGCCGAAACTATCCACGGTGCGCACGATTCCCTGGCCGACAAGCCAGTGCCAGATGCGGTTGACAATGACCCTGGACGTCAGTGGATTGCCCGGGTCAGCCAGCCATTCCGCCAGGTCGATGCGCCCACTTTTTCCGTCTGGTATTGAAGGCATTGGTCCAAGGGTGGCGATCTGTAGCATGCCGCGGCTGACAATCGGTCCCTTATTGTGAACGACTCCACGAATGGCCAGCGGGATGTCGCCCACCTCTTCCTCTTCCGTCACTGCCATGGCAATGGGCCGCGCGGGCCCGCTCTTTTCCAGCCCGGTAATTTCCTTCCCGAGCTTCGCAATCTGGCTGCTCAGTTCCGATCGGTGTTTTTCAGCCTCACGGCTGGCCTCGGCCGCCGCAAGTTCGGCGGCATTCTGCTGGCGAATAAACTGGACCGAATCGACGATGACATACTTGCCCTCGGTGCCTTCGTTCGAAATCGTGACGGAACCTTTTCGGCCCCGTTCAAAGCGAAACTTTCCGAGCGAACGAAAGAGATTGTCGATCGGCGCCGCCTCGCCTTCATTGACGCGAAGAACTGTCTCACCATCGGCATGGCGAATCGTTACCGGTGCGTTGGTCGAGCGGCGAATGTTGGTGTTGTGCGAGAGGCGCACTTCGTATATTCCCGATTGCGAAAGGTTTGGTGTAAAGGTCGCGGACTTTTCTCCTTTTCCAGTCTTCTGGTCGTGAAGGTAGCCGGCGCCAACGAACGGCGGCGTGTGAACCGATTGACCCCATTCTCCCACCAACTGTGCTTCGGTATCGTCGAGCACGATTCCGGGCAGCTTGGATGAATCTGAAACGATGAATTTGATGTTTTCCGGGATATCGACCTCGTCCGGATTGGGCAGGGACGGAACAGCCCTGGCGACCGTCGCTCCAGACTTTGGAATGAACAATACAGCGTCGGCGATGACCACTCCGTCGTCCGTGTCTTCGTTAGAAAGCACGACACGTGGATTGGCACGGGGATCGAATTCGTATTCACCCAGCGAAGTACGATAACCCTCGATTGGACCCGTTGCCTTTTGATTGACACGAATCGTTTTGCTGCCGCCGGTGAAGTGAATCGTCACGGGTACATTGGCCGAACGATTGCTGAAAGGCACGCAGGCGATCTGCACTTCGTATCGTCCGGCTTTGGGAAGTTCCGGTGAAAACGTAATGGTTTTCGCTCCCTTGTCCTCGTTGGCGTCATGAATGTAGCCATCGCCGACATAAAACTTCGTCGATGTAGAGCTTGTCCAGTTGCCTTCCCGCGTCGCTTTCGAGTCATCAACGACAATTCCCGGCAGGGAGTCGAGGGGAATGGATTTGCCGGACGCCGCAGCCTTCTTTTTATCCAACTTGCCGCCCAGCTTGTTGAACTCGGCCTTCAGTTTGGTCAATTGAGAATTCAACGCAGCCAGTTTCTCTGAATGCAATGCGTGGACTTTTTCCTCTTCCGGCGGCAGTGGCAGTCCGGTTTCGTTCCACTTTGAGACATTGGAGTGAATGACCGATTTCGTGCTCTTGAGAATGCCGGCCATGGCGTAATAGTCCTTCGTCGGAATGGGATCAAACTTGTGATCATGACAACGTGCGCAGCCGATGGTCATTCCCATGAAGGCTTTCCCCATCGTGTCAAGTTGCTCGTCGATGATGTCCATCTCAAGCATGTCCTTGTCCTGCAGTTCGTAATTGGTCGGTCCCAGAACGAGAAAAGCGGTCGCGGTAATCTGCCGCCGCCGCTCGCGCCAGTCAGCGGTCTCAGTCAGGTCGCCGGCGATCTGTTCGCGGATGAATCGATCATACGGCAGGTCGTCGTTGAAAGCGTCAATGACGTAGTCCCGATAACGCCAGGCATTCGGCATCAGGAGCGTTCGCCCGCCACCGCTCGATTCGGCGAAGCGAACGACATCCAGCCAGTGCCGTCCCCAGCGTTCACCAAAGTGCTTCGATGCCAGCAGGCGATCAACGAGAGTCTCGTAGGCTTTGTCCGAACGATCATCCGCGAACGCGCCAATCTGTTCTGGTGTCGGTGGCAGTCCGAGAAGATCGAAGAAAAGCCGGCGAATCAGGGTGGCTTTGCCAGCGTCGCTTGCGGGCTGCAACTTTGCGGCGTTCAAGCGGTCGATAATGAAGCGGTCGATATCCGATCGCGACCAGGCGGATTGGTCGGACGCTGGAACGGCCGGCTTCCTGATAGGCTGGAAAGACCAGAAACCACGACCTTCTTCGACGGTTGGCTCCAGCCGTCTTTTCGCCACATGAGGGATGGTCTTCCGCGGATCCGGTGCACCCAGTTTGACCCATTCCTCAAACGCCCGAATGGTTGCGGTCGGCAACTTTCCTTTCGGAGGCATTTTCAGGTCGGCACTTTCGTAACGGACCGCCTTGATCAGGAGGCTTGCATCGAGTTCACCGGGGATGAGTGCCTGCCCATTGTCGCCACCCTTCAACCAGCCGGCCCGTGAATCCAGGCGAAGGCCACCTTTTTGCTTTTTCTCACCATGGCACTTGCCGCACGTCTCGACGAACACCGGCCGAATCTGTTTCTCAAACAGTTCCAATCCGGCATCCGCGCTTTTTACCGAGGCAATACCAAGCAACCAGATAAAAACGACGGAGCCCATTCGTGCGGCTAATCGGTGTCTGACCGGAATTGTCGATGAATGACTGGTGACCACGGTATGTTTCCAGACGGAGAATGGAGACTGCTTATTTAAATTGGAAATCGATCAGGAAACGTCCCCGATGGACAGCCATCCGCGTGTGGGTTCAGGAATCGGCACGACCGACATCGGCACTTCTGGACTTTCGATCAGCAGATTGTCGATGCGGCGGCGGGTCAGGATGTCGCCGGTAGAAAGTAAAACGATCTGCGATGTTTCCGGGGACATGACCTGTTCAAGAACGACGTCGCCGGGCTGCAGGTCTTTGGCTGAGCGATTGATTGGCGCAAGCGTACGTGAAAACTCACTGACGGTTACGAAGGATTCGCCCAGTTGAATCGAATAACGGGCTGACGCTGATTGGCTGGCCAGGGTTTCCTGCTTCTCCCTGGACAATTGCACGGCCATCAGACTGATCAATCCGGAGGACTGTTTCAATCTGCCGATGGAGCCGGTGTTCGGAATCAAGTGTACGGTCTCGACGAGTACGTCCTGCAATTCGATTGCCGAGCGCGCGCTGCGTTGCAACACGGCCCGGCAGATTTCGTGCGCCGCGCCGCGCTGAACATCCAGACGGAGATCCGTCCAAGTCTGTTCCCGGGTAAGATAGAGTGGCAGCCAGATGGAGAATTCCGGCGCGCGCCCGGATTCGATCTCCGCAGTCACCGTCGCCGAACTTAGCCCGACTTCCTTGAAGGCATTGGCCAGCAAAGTGGGTAATTCTGTTTTGCCGGCAACCGGTTCGGTTGAATCATTTGCGGCGGTCGCGTTGATTTGACGATTTCCGGCAATTTCGCCCAGAAGATTGTGCCGGCGCACCAGTCGTTCCAATTCAGAAATCGTCTTGCGCAACTGTGCATCGTGCTTGAGCGCCCGCTCCGCCACTCGCAGACGCGCTTGGAGTTCCGCGAGGTCGCATGGCTTGACCAGGTAGTCATCGGCCCCCGCCTCCAGCCCCTTCACGATATCCAACTTGCTGTTTCGCGAACTCAGCAGGATGACATAAGGCCGGACCGGTCTCTTGAGGGCGCGCAGTCGTGAACAAACCTCCAGTCCGGACATTCGTGGCATCATCCAATCGAATATCGCCAGGCTGGGCGCCATATTGCTCTGCAGGGCAGCCCACGCCTCGGCACCATCGTTGACGACGTGCGTTTCATAACCGAACCGGGAGAGAAAACTGGCGATGATGCGGCGACTGATTTCGTCGTCGTCTGCGAGAATGATTTTCATGGTGCTATCTGCTGACCAGCCACGGCGAAACAAAGTTATCGAGTACGCCACCGGCTTTGACGACGAATTCTAGTAGAAACGTCGTATTCTTCAAGCGCAGGCGTATGCCGAGTCATTGGCTGGAACAATCCGTTTGATTAGGGATTTCCCGATAGCCGTTCTACCCAGCGCTTACAATACTTGGCTTGAATCGCCCGGTGACGCGAGTAACCTTTTTTGCGACAGGTAAGATTCGGCCAGCATGAAAGCCTCAGAACAATTGGAAAGCGGTGTTTCCTTTAACGCCAAAGCCAGCCGCCATGTTTTCCAGATGTGGCTGGTGGACCTTGAGACCGGCCAGCGCCTGGGGAAGGACGGTCAGCCGGTTTCAGACAACAGCGAGACGTTTATTGCATCAGCGAATTCCGAAACGGTTCTGATGACTCTCCGCAGCGAGTTGTTGGATCGCTTTGCCTACGCGTCGGTAGCCATTCGGGATTTGCGAACAGGGAAGGAGCGTCGTTTTACCAGTCCGCATCTGGACCAATACACGCGGGAACGGATCCAGTATCTCGAATGGTGCCGTCGCGGCATGTTGCGCAAGCTGTTTGGTGCGAAACCGGAACTGACGTACTACCGACCTGATCGGCTGGTCCATAAGTAGCACGGTTGCAACAATGCTTTAAGAATCCGGCTGGTCAAGAATAGCTACGGCTCGTATTGATCGTCACGCGACATGCCGGTCATCGAAGTCAAAAAACTCTCTAAAACCTACCGAACCTACCAGAAGCAACCGGGCATTGCCGGAGCCTTCAAAGGATTGTTCCACCGCGAGTATGAACAGGTACACGCCGCGCGTGACGTGAGCTTCACGGTTGAGGAGGGAGAGTTGGTCGGATTTCTCGGGCCCAACGGTGCGGGCAAAACCACGACCTTGAAAATGCTCTCCGGGTTGCTTTATCCGACCGAGGGCACGGCGCGCGTGCTTGGTCATGTGCCTTGGGAGCGTGATGACGGATATCGTCGGCAATTCGCGCTATTGCTGGGTCAGAAAAACCAATTGTGGTGGGACCTGCCGGCGCGCGAATCGCTGGAACTGAACGCGAAGATTTACGGTATTTCGGATCGGCAACGCGACGAGATCGTGGAGGAACTCACCGGCCTGTTGGAGGTGAAGGACAAGCTTAACGTGATGGTGCGCGAATTGTCGCTGGGCGAGCGGATGAAAATGGAACTCATTGCCGCGCTGCTGCATCAACCGAAGGTATTGTTTCTTGATGAGCCGACGATTGGCCTGGACGTGCTTTCGCAGAAGAAGGTGCGCGAGTTTCTCCGGCACCACAATGCGATGCGCAAGACGACCGTGCTCCTGACGAGCCATTACATGGCCGACATCGAGGAGCTTTGCCAACGGGTCATTGTCATCGATCACGGCACGATTTTTTTTGACGGGAAGCTGAGTGAAATTATCGACCGCTTCGCCGATTTCAAGCTGGTCACGATCGAATGTGATCGGGCCGACCAACTGCCGCGCGCGAAACTGGCGGCACTGGGTGAGTTGGTGGAACAGACCCCGGCGCAAATCCGGTTGAAGGTGAAGCGCAATCGCGTGGTCCCGGTCTGCAAAAGCCTGTTCGACGAGCTCGACATCAAGGACATCGACATCGAGGAGGTCCCCATCGAGGACATCATCCGCGATCTGTTTGACCGGAACGACGCGACGCAACGGGGGAGCACAGCCGGCCCGGCTGTCCATTCCGGCGGCTCGCCGGAGTGATCGGTGGGTCCGCCTTAATTCAACCCGCAACGCCCGCAGGCGCTTGGGGTGCCGCTGCACGGAGGCAGGTCGTCCGCGCCATCGCCACCCGAGGCGAAGACGGAAAGTTTCTTCTCCAGTTTGAGTGAGCCGCAGTGCGGGCACTTGGTACCTTTCCAAGCCGTCGTGCGGACCAGCACTTCGCTGTCCTTGCTGCAGCTTCCACAATGAAACTCGTAAATCGGCATGAGAATTTTCTACCTCAAACGTTGAATCGAAACAACATCACGTCGCCGTCTTTCACCACGTATTCCTTGCCTTCCATCCGATACTTTCCGGCATCGCGCGCTGCCGCGACCGAGCCTGCGGCCATCAGAGCATCGTAACCGACCGTCTCGGCCTTGATAAAACCACGCTCAAAGTCGGTGTGAATCACTCCGGCGGCTTGCGGCGCGGTGTCGCCGGAATGAATGGTCCAGGCCCGAACCTCTTTTTCGCCGGCCGTGAAATAAGTGCGCAAGCCCAGCAGATGATAAACGCTGCGAATCAGCGAACCGACTCCACTTTCCTGAACACCAAGGTCGGTCAAAAATTCCTTCGCTTCATCTTCCGAGAGATCGATCAGCTCGCTTTCAATTTGAGCGCTGATGATGACCGTCTCGCAACCGATGTGGTTCTTTGCGTAATCCCTGACCACCTGCACATGCGGGTTGTCATCGGCCGTCGCGAGGTCGGTTTCCTTCACGTTCGTTGCAAAGATCGTCGGCTTGTTGGTCAGGAGATAGAATTCCCGGGCCACTTCGCGTTCCGCCTCTTCAAGGTCGAGGGTGAGCGCCGGTTTGCCGGCATCGAGGTGGGGGATGAGCCTGGTCAATACTGCTTCCTGGGCAATGGCGTCCTTGTCTCCGCGCTTGGCGTCCTTGGCGACGCGATCCCGTTTTTTTGTCGCGGCCTCCAAATCGGCCAGCACGAGTTCGGTAAAGACTGTCTCGATGTCGCGCAGGGGATCGATAGTGCCCGCGACATGATGAATGTCGCTGTCCTCGAAACAGCGCACGACCTGGACGATCGCATCGACTTCGCGAATGTGGCTGAGGAATTTATTGCCCAGTCCTTCGCCCTGGCTGGCCCCTTTCACCAACCCGGCGATATCAACAAACTCGACGGCCGCCGGGATGATGACGCTGGTCCTGGCGATTTTCGACAACGGTTCCAACCGCGCATCGGGGACCGTGACCACGCCGATATTGGGGTCAATGGTGCAAAAGGGATAATTTGCCGATTCCGCCTTGCGGGTGCGGGTAACGGCGTTGAACAGGGTGGATTTGCCCACGTTGGGCAGTCCGACAATTCCGGCTTTGAGCATAATTCAGTTGCGCCGCCGCGAATGGGCGGCGGGGCAAAGGTGCAAATGATTTCGCCGGAGGCAAGATCAATCTGCCCCGGAGACGGGGATATCCAGACTTGCCGCTCGGTTTTGTCGCTATCGGTTCCGGTGATAGTGAAGGCCGTGATTGATTATCAACTGGAGAAGTTCATCATACGGCACGCCGGAATGTTCCACCGCCTCAGGGAAATCCTCGCCATAGGACAGGCTCGGATTCGGGTTGGCTTCGAGCAGGTAGAACTCACCTTCTTCCGTCATGCGGAAGTCCAATCGCGCGTAGCCGCTCAGGTAGAGTGCCCGGTAGATACGTTTGGCCAACCGACTCAGCTTGCGTTCCAGTTCCGGTGACAGGTTGGCGGGTTGGTTTTTCAGGCCGACCTTCTTCTGATATTCGTAATCCCATTTGAGCTTGCTGGTAGCGATGTTGGGTGCGCCTTCGGGCAGGTTCTCAATGACGAGTTCCCAGGGCACAAAGGTTTGCAGGCGCTCATTGCCGACGACGCTCGAGTAGATTTCCCGGCCCTTGATATACTGCTCGGCAATGGCCGGGCCGTCCGACTGCCGGTGGATGAACTGCGCTCGTTCGGCCAGGCTTTCGTCGTCGTTGCAGATGGAGGCATGAGAAATTCCGATCGAACCTTCGGCATCCAGAGATTTTACCAACAAGGGAAACTTAAGGCGTTTGGGCCGCTTGACCTTGCGGCCGTATTGAAACACCGCGAATTCGGGAACCGGAATTCGATGGTAGGAGAGTATTTTTTTGCAGAGTGCTTTGTCGTGCGCAAGGGTCAGTCCGCGCGGATTACAGCCGGTGTACGGAACCTTTTTCAACTCAAGATAGCTTACCACATTTTGATCAAAGAGGAACTGCCCGTCAAACTCCTCCAACATGTTGAAGACGATATCGGGCTTGATCGTGTCCAGTGCCTCACGAATCACCACCAGATCGCTGCGGAGACCGATCTTGTGCACCGTATGCCCCATCCCCTCCAGCGTGACGCAGACGTCGTACTCCATTTTCCATGGCTGGATCTCCTTGTCCGTCAGGCCGTCCGTCGAATCGGGAGGAACAAGATCTTCGTGCATCAGGGCGATGATGCACAGGGGCTTTTTGGCGATAAATTTCATACGGCGATGGGCAGGTAACCACTGTGGGCGAAATGCACGGCGTGGACGGTGAGAATCAACATGACCGTCTCACGGGTTGTCGTCGGCGTATCGCACAGTCGCAGTTTCATTGCTTTGGATCGTTCCACCATGTTACGCACCAAAAAGTTGATGGCGTAAGGATGCATTCCCGATGCATGCGCAACCTTTTCACAGAGCTCGATTCGATGGCTCCGAAGGAACGCCGCCGCGGACATGCGCGATTTATACCTTGGCTCGTTGGAAAAGACACGCCTCAAATCGCGATCGTAATAACCAGGCCAGTCCACGGCGTAGAGCGTGCGCTTTTTTCGGTAATGCTCGACCAAAGTCATTTTGATTTCGCGGAGTGGTTCGACCTTGCGGCGGGTCTTGATGATCATCGGTTGGGATCCGATCTCCTGCATCAACTCATCGACGTATTCGAGTTTCTCCAGGGCGGGCCAGCCTGCGTAGCGCTTGCGCCATGGGTAGCCGGGGGTCAGCCACACGGCGAACGTCTCGGCGAAATCCTCGGCGGGATGCGCCTGGGCGTACCAACCGTTGAGATGGAGCACAAACTTGCGACTGTTCGGGCGCGGTTTATATGAATCCGGATACCGGATGCTGGAGGGTCCGAACAATTCGCGCCAGCGTTTCCGCCGATGCAGGCGATAGGCATTGTCGATGGCGTGGCCGGCCTCGTGCCGCAGGATGCGCATGCACTCAAATTCGCTGGCACCTTCCGCTTCGAGCATGAATTTGCGCTCCAGCTTTATGAGCCGCGGGTGCGCGAGGTAAAACGGAATGGCAATGCCCGGCACGCCGTCGGGTGTGAACCATTCCTCACCCAGCCAGTAGTGCGGCCGAAAGCGCAGGCCCTTTGCGGCGAGTTCTTCATTCAGCTTTGCCACGCGTTTGCGCAACACGGCATTGAGATCCAGCGCAAGGTCACTAAGTCGCAGCTTGAGCAGATTCCTTTCCGTGTACCTTTGCCAGCGGCGATTCATCTTGTAGGCGATTCCCAATCTCCTAAACCGCTACAAGTTCCTGATAAACTCGTCGGCCCGGGCAATCGAAGTGTTCATGTCTGCGATGAGCTTGGTGATTTCCTCCTGAATGTTGATGGCCTCGCCTTTGAGCGATGCGATGGCTGCGGCGTTGAGATTGTGCTTCAGGAACAGCACGTGATCTTTGAACTTGGTGAGTACGGGGTCCATGCTTGCTTCGGCCTTCTTCAGCGCGGTCACCAGGGAATTGTAGCGGGTCTTTGTTTCGAGCATGGCGCTCTTGCTCTTGACCTTGAGGTTGACCGTCTGGATTTCTTCAATCTCGCGCTCCCACTCTTCAAACAGAGCACCCGCCACCGCCTCGACCCCGGTAATCCGATCGCGCACGGCTTCTGCCTTTGCTTCGGATTCCTTGTATTCGCTTTCGAGCTGTTTGTAATGCTTCTCGATTTCGCCGCCGTCGAAGGCGTACATCGCTTTTAACTTGGTCAATGCGTCCTGGAATTGTTCACCCGCCTGCTTCTGCTCATCCCGTGCTGAGGCAACCCGCTTCTTGAGAATGTCTCGCTTGTGAACCCCGAAGGTTTCGGCGGTGGCGTAATAAGCTGTGTTATAGGCTGTCTTGACCGTGCCGCAGCCAACTCCGGCTAGAAGGGCGGCGGATACGAAAATGATTTGAAGTTGTCTGGCCGTCGAAGTGCCGTTTTGCATTGCCGGTGAATCATTGGTCAAATCCAGTCCACGTCAAATAAATCTGACGGGCTTTCACGAAATCTCCACCGTCTCGGGTCGTTTAGGAAAATACGGCTGTGGCTGGTTGGGCAAACGATTGACCGGGAACGGTTTTTCCCTATTTTAGCCGGACCTTATGAAACGTTTGTTCCTTTCGGTTCTGACCTTGCCCTGTGTGGTGACACTCGTTGCCGCGGAGGTTGCTCCGACAAAGTTCGATTTCCCAATCTACAAAAATACGCCTCCTGGCAAGCAGGTTGGTGGTGTCCGGGCCGCGACGGCGACCGAGCCGCTCCCGGCGGCGGAGGCCCAGAAGCGTTTCAAGGTGCCGGACGGCTTTGAAGTCCGGCTCTTCGCCACGGAACCGGAGGTGGTCAATCCCGTGACCATGACGTGGGATTCGCGGGGTCGGCTTTGGGTGCTTGAGCTTTATGATTATCCGCTCGGAGCACCCAAGGGACAGAAGGGACGCGACCGCATCAAGATTCTTGAGGACACCGATGCGGATGGCCGCGCGGACAAGGTCCACGTCTGGGCCGATGGTCTGAGTCTCGCCACCGGATTGCTCCTTGGCAACGGCGGCGCCTATGTCGGACAGGCGCCGCATCTGCTTTTCCTCAAGGACACGGATGGGGACGACCGCGCGGACACGCGTGAAGTGGTGATGACCGGTTTCGGCCTGGAGGATCGGCACGAGTTGCTCAACGGATTCACCTGGGGGCCGGACGGTTACCTCTACATGACCCACGGTGTCTTCACACGTTCAAAGGTGAAGAATCCGGATGACCCGAACGACGACGGCATCTACGTGGACGCGGCGGTGGCACGCTGGCATCCGCGCACAAAGAAATTCGAGGTGTTCGCCGATGGAACGAGCAATCCGTGGGGGGTCGATTTTGATTACGCGGGCAACGCCTTCATCAGCGCCTGTGTCATCGATCACATGTGGCACATGGCGCCTGGCGGCCAGTATCTGCGACAGGGCGGCACCTGGCCGAATCCATATGGCTATGCGGACATGCATTCGCAGCGCGGCGGCCTGCCCTCCATCGTGGATCATCGCCATCACATGGCGGCCTATTGCGGCATCCAGATCTATCAGGGCAATCAGTATCCCGCAGAACACCTCGGCACCGTGCTCTGCGGCAACATCCACGACAACTCCGTTCATCAGGATGTGCTGACGTCGAATGGTTCGAGCTTCAAATCGTCCTTCAAGCAGGATTTTGTCCGGGCGAATGACGGATGGTTCCGTCCCACCACACAGCTCGTCGGTCCCGATGGCGCGATTTGGATCTCTGATTGGTATGACAAGTATCCTTGCTACCAGAACGCGCGGGCGGACCCGGCGGGTGTGGACCGTGAGTACGGCCGCATCTGGCGCGTCGTTTACACCGGCAAACAAAAAGGGAAACTCGTGCCTTCGCGACCGGAGCGCGACATGGACGTTGCCGGATTGTCATCGATACAATTGCTCAAGCTGCTGGAGCACGACAACATCTGGCAACGGCGGCAGGCTGCTCGACTCCTTGATGAGCGGCGCGAACCAGGTTCGCAAACAGGTTTGTTGCGGTTGCTCAATGGTGGAAGGAAAATTGAGCATCGCCTGCTCGCCCTGTGGACGCTGCACAACTGCGGTCAACTGACCGACAAACTGCTCGACACCCTTGGCAGCGATTCGGCCTTCGAAATCCGCGCCTGGGTCGCCCGCCTGACCGGCGAACGCGCCATCGGAAACGACCAGACGCTCGCGCGATTACAGGATCTTGCGCAGGACGACAGCCCTGTTGTTCGGCTCGCGGTCGCAACTGCCGCGCGGCAATTCGTGTCCGGCCAACTGACCGTCAACACGCCCCCTCCCGCAACGGTGGACAACGTGAGCATCAAAGACCTGCTCGCCACATTGATTCAATCTTCGCAGAAGGGCGACGACCCGTTGATTCCCTTTCTCATCTGGATGGCCGCCGAACCGGTCGTGGTGGCTTCTCCGGCCGAATCGCTGGGTTGGCTGCGCGATCACGGTGAAGCCAACCTGCCCCTGAGCGGCCATATCACCCACAAGGCCGTGCGGCGTGTCTGCGATCTTCCCGGCACGACCGGACTGGATCGCGCTGTGGGATTGGTAGGCGAACTGAGAAACGACTCCGGTTTGCTCGTGCATGCGTTGCGCGGCATTGCCGCCGGCATGAAAGGGCGAGCGGAATCACCGACGGTGGCGACGGAAGATTTGATCGCCCGGTTGCTGAAACATTCGGACAAGGAAGTGCGCGGCCTCGCGCAACGCCTCGGTTCGCAATGGGGCAATGCCAGCGCCATGGAAAAGACCATCTCCGTCATCGCGGACGCCTCCGCGTCCGTGGCCGATCGCGTCAAGGCCGTGCAGGCCACGGCGCGATTGAAAAACAAGTCCGCGCGCGATTCACTCGTCGCCGCGCTGGGACGGAAAAACCCCGAGCCTCTGACGCTCGAGGTGATTCGTGCGCTCGGTCCGTTTGGATTGAACGAACTGCCCGACGTCTTTCTCGACCATTGGAGCGGGTTCAGCCCCAATGCCCGACGTGCCTCCGTCGAAGTGCTGGCCTCGCGCGATCGCTGGGCGTCATCGCTCCTCTCGGCGCTCGAACAGAAAAAAATCTCCCGAGACGATGTCCCCGTGACGGCCATGCGGACACTGCTGCGGTCCGGCGCGGATTTCGGGATGCTGGCCAAACGCGCCGGGCAGGTGTTCGGCAAGGTGCGCGACGCCGACAAGGACAAAGCCAAATTGATCGCCGCGAAGAAGAACATGATTCTCGGTTCCAAGGCAAAGGCCGATCTCAAACGCGGACGGGAACTCGCGACTCTGATCTGCCTGACCTGTCACAAACTGCACGACGAGGGAACGGATTTGGAGATTGGCCCCAACCTCACCGGCGCCGGTCGCTCGACGCTCGACGCGTTGCTGGCGAACATCATCGACCCCAACCAGATCATCGGCGCCGGATACGAGATGACCGAAGTTGTGACGAAAGACGGACAGACATTGAACGGACGCGTGGTCGAGAACAGCGCGACGCGCATTCGCCTGCTGGCGGCGGGTCCGCGCGAGGAAGTCGTGGCGAAGGCGGGCATCAAGTCGATGATGACCAGCGAGCTGTCGTTGATGCCGGAGGGACTCGCCGAACAGATGAGTGACGATGATTTCCGCAACCTCGTCGCCTACATCCTGAACCCGCCCGGCGACCAGCAGCCGTTCAGTTGGAAGAACGTGACGACTGACGCGCTGGTGAATCCGAAGACTGGCGGCAACAAAACCGCAGGCAAATATCCGCGCATCGATTGGGAATCCGTTTCACATTGGAACCCGGACTGGCACGTCGTCGCTCCGGAATTCGAAGGCACCCCGGTCAAGTTGGCCGATTACGAAGGACGCAAGGACGTCTTACGTACCCACCCATACGATCGCGAGAAGGCCAGCGGCATTGAGCGCGAAATCAACGTGGCGAAAGAAGGCAAAACCGCGTTGAACTTCTGGGTCGCGGCGTCCGAAAAGGGCGACTGGGAACTGCGCGTCCTCGCCGACGGCAAACCGATTCACCGGCAGACCGTTGATCAAAAGGCGGAACGCTGGAAACAGGTCAACGTGGATCTGTCGTCCTTCGCCGGAAGGAAGGTGAAGCTCCGCCTTGAAAATGCCGCCAATGGTTGGTCCTGGGAATTTGGGCATTGGGCTGGGATTGAAGTACGTAGTGGGAAGTAATCGGAAATCGGTGCGACAAGCACTGACCTCTGAAAAGGCCTGGCGCAAGAATTCCGTCGGACGGTGGATTCCAATTCATCCAGAAAGCGGTTTCCCAAGCCGGTTGCTGCCGACTGGTTGGAAAATTCTCAGGACCGCGCATCGTTCAGTGTTTTAACTGCACAAAACATTGCGCTATTTGCAATCTTTTGTAGAGTCTAGTCATGCAGCCGCTCAAGCAGTTGTCCCAGACGCTCCGCTCGCTTGCGGACCGGGAGCACTGTGTGTTTGCGCCGTCCGATCTCGCGGGCGCCGTTCCAGGGTGCGGCCAGTTGGCGGTGCTGCTCTCCCGGGCGACAAAGGCGGGCGTGTTGAAGCGGGTTTGCCGGGGCATTTATCTGTATCCGGTTCCAGATTATCCGGCGGGGAGTCTGCTGTTTCACGCGGCGGCCCGGCTGCGGGCGGGCGAGTTCAATTACGTCAGTTTGGAAACGGTGCTGTGCGATGCGGGCGTGATTTCGCAACTGCCGATGAACTGGATCACCCTGATGACCTCGGGTCGCAGCCACATCGTGGACTGCGGGGACCACGGACGCATCGAGTTCGTGCACACGGCGCAGCGGCCCACGGACGTGAGCGGTGAACTGACCTACGACGCACCGCTCCATCTGTGGCGAGCATCGGTGAAACAGGCGTTCCGCGACATGAAGGCCACGCGGCGCAGTCTGGATCTCGTGGACCAGGAGGCGTTGCATGAGCTTGTTTGACCAACTGGTGGACGAGGCGCTCAAGTCACGCGCCGAACTCGCCACCTTGCGTTCCGTCGTGGAAAAGGAACTGCTGCATCACGACATCCTGCGCGAGATGAGCGAGGCCGGAATGCTCGCGGGGCTCACCTTCATCGGGGGAACCTGTCTGCGGGCCTGTTATGGATCCGCGCGACTGAGCGAAGATCTGGACTTTACCGGCGGCAGCCATTTCCAGCGCGGAGACCTCGCCGATCTCGCGCGGGTGCTGACGGAACGGATGGAAATTCGATACGAACTGCCCGTGAGCGTCAGCGAGCCGGTCAGGACCGCCGGCCGGGTCTCGACCTGGAAGCTCATCATCGAGACGCGTCCGGGCCGCAAGCATCTGCCTGCGCAGCGCATCCATCTCGATATCTGCGCCATTCCGAGCCGCGATCCGCGCCCGATGATGCTGCGCAATCTCTACGGCGTCGATCTGGGCACCTCCGGCCTGCTCCTCCGTGCGCGGAGCCGTGAGGAAATTTTGGCCGACAAGATCATCGCGCTGGCATTCCGCGAGAACCGCGTGAAGAACCGTGACCTGTGGGACATCGCCTGGCTGGTGCAACAGGGCATCGAACTGCCTGCGGGACTGATCCCGCTCAAGGTGCGGGACCATCAACGCGAAAACGCGGAGTTTATCAGTCTGCTTCGGGAACGCGTGACTGCCTTGAAGACATTGCCGGAAACGCGCGCGGATTTCATGCGGGAGATGCGTCGTTTCCTGCCCGCCGCGACGGTGCGGGACACGCTCGAAAAGCCGCCCTATTGGGAATACCTGACGCAGGTGCTGGAGGACCAAAGCGCGCGCGCCATCGGAGCGCTGGATTGAAGAATCCACCGTTCAGTGTTCGAGAGCGGCAGAATGAAATGGATTTGTTCCTCACAAATCGGCAACACATGGCCGGTAGTATCTGACATTTGTGAAATCAATCTACCTGACACCCTCATCGAAGCGGACGGAATCGCGCTCCCCGCAAACCAGCCGCCTCGTCGCGGTTCTTTTCGTTTCCATTGCGGGCCTTGCCCCCGGCCTCGCCGCGCTCCACGCCGCCGCAGCGCCCGATCCCATTACGCCGGTCCTGGAGTCGCTGGTGGACAGGCAGATTGTTCCCGGCGCGGTCGCGCTGGTCGCGAACCGGGAAAAGGTGCTGGCGCTCAAGACGGCCGGTTGCACCAGTCTCGCGCGCAAGACGCCGATGCGGGCGGACGCGGTCTTCTGGATCGCCTCGATGAGCAAGTCCCTCACCGGCACGGCGCTGATGATGCTCGTGGACGAGGGCAAGATCCGCCTCGCCGATCCGGTGGAAAAGTTTCTGCCTGAGTTCAAGGGGCAGCAGGTGAGGGCGGCGGACGGCACGCTGCATCCGCCGAAGCCAGTCCCGACCCACGCCGATGTCTCGTTCGGTCCGCATCCGCACCAGCTCATTGACATCTATCTGCCGAAGACCGGCAAGGGGTCGTTCCCGGCGGTGCTGTGGTTTGGCGGCATCTGGAAGGCGGCGAAGCATCCGGCCAATCTCGGCTTCTTCAATCCCAAGGGCATCGCCGTCATCGCCGTGCAGGTGCGCACAATGGAGGACGCGGTGGCGGTGAAGGAAAAGGTGCCAATCTCCTACGTGCAGACCGACGCCATCCGCGCGGTGCAGTTTGTCCGCCATCATGCCGCGAAGTGGAATCTCGATCCGCAACGACTCGCCGTGGGCGGCGGTTCGCAGGGCGCGCAACCCGCGCTCTTCGTCGGTTGCACACGCGATCAAGCCAACGCCATGTCTGGCGATCCCGTTGAGCGCGAGTCGTCATTGGTCACGTGTGTCGCCGCATTCCGATGCCAGCCGACGCTCGACCCCGTGCGGATGCAGGAATGGGTTCCGGGCGTCAAATGGGGCGCGCCCGCGCTCGGCGTCTCGTTCGAGGAATCGCTCAAACGTCACGATGAACTTTTGCCCATCATCCGCAAATGGTCGCCGGACCACCTCCTGCACAAGAACGCAGCACCGATGTTCTTCGAGAACGAATGGAGTCTCTCCAGGCCCGACGACGTCACGCAGGTGAACTACGACGTGCATTCACCCGCGTGGGCACTGGGCTTTCAAAAGTCCGCGGTTGCCGCGGGCGCGAAATGCCACGTGAAATTCCCGGGCCATCCCGCCGACCATCCGGCCAAGGACATCTGGGACTTTGTCTTCGTCGAATTGAAGAGACCCATTCGTTCGAAACTGTAAAGGTTGACCGTTGATCACGATGGCGAACGTTGGAAACAGGTCACCGTCGAGCTATCATTGTTCGAGGGAAGGACTGTGAAAGTTCGACTCGAGAACGCCGCCAACGGCTGGGCATGGGAGTTCGGTCACTGGGCGGGGATTGAGGTGAGGAACGGGAAGCAGGCATTTCGATTGAAGTAGGGAATGAACACAGAAACTAGATCGGGCTGGCGAATCGGGAACGGCTATTGGGCCATCATCTGGACTGGTTTATCCGTGTTCACATACGCGATTCGTCCGGTTCCGGTCGGGTATATGTTCCTGGCCATGTTCTTTGCGGTTCTTCTCTATGTGATGGCCCCAACAATCTTTCAACCTATCCGCATCGACGCCCTATTAATCTTTGTGATGGGACCCCAGATAATTGTCTGGCCGGATAATGGAATCGCGTTCGGCGTCATTGCCGGTGCCTGTGTCGCCACCGCCGGGATTCACGCGTTGTATTATTGGTTCGGATCCATGAATTCAATGGGGAACACCGACCCAGAGTAGGCTTCCCGGTGGGCGCATCGCCCCGGTAGCGCAGGCTTCCAGCCTGCACAAGGCTCACGCCAGACCAAACCGCTCAAGGTCCATCCGTGAGCGTCCGTTTCCAGTTGGACGCTCCCCACAGGCGGGACGCCTGCGCCACGAGTCGCCCTTCCCTTTGCCATGACCGCCATTCGTCGTTACACGTTTGCGCATGGCTGATCTCAATGTCCTTGCTGTCGCCGCGAGCCTGAACCCGGACTCCGTCACCAGGACGGTCATCGACAATCTTGCCGAACCCTTGCGCGGTGCCGGCCTAAAGCAGAACCAAATCCAAACCAGCGTACTTTCTGAATCCTTTGTCGAAAGTGACGAATCGAATTCCCGCGCGGATCGCGAAAGCGGCCAGGTAGGCGTCCATCCAGATTTTGGGGGCCGCATCGTCTGTGTCCGCGAATTGAAGCCATGTTTCCTCGATTCCGGTCGGCTCGGCACAGAATCCAATTCGTGAATCCCTCCGAAGTGATCGGTAGATGGAAATCGCCCTGCGGTTGGTCAAAGGGACGTAATCCGGCGCAAGTGACTGACACAGCAGTCGCATTACGGAATTCTGTGTGGCGCGACAAAATTCTGCCGTGTCCGACTCAGTCAGTCCATCAAACCAGTCACGAGCCGATTCATGGTTTGGATGGGCCTCGATGATCGCCGCCAGGAATACGTTTGAGTCACATAGATGCCTCATGACGTTGCAGGTCCGTTTCCAAATCCGCACCTTTGACCGAGTCGTCAGTGATTGCCAGTTTGCGCGCCCCAATCGGCGATTCTATCAAAGGGAATTTGGTCCGGCGTAGCCGACCGGACGACGAGTTTCCAGATGTGACCAACCTCAGGCCTTCCGTCATAAGATCCTTCAACTTGCGCCCCTCCAGCGCGGCCTTGGCCTTGGCTTCCCTAAATAGTTCATCGGGAATCTCAAGCGTCGTTTTCATATTCCCATATTCCCATATTCCCATTATCTGTCAATCCGTTTTAATCGTGTATTCCCTGAGCTGTCCGGTGATTCGTGGTCATACTGACGAGTCGACCGTCCCAATCGTTGCACATTCCAAGAAACGTCGTTACACGTTTGCGCATGGCTGTACTCAAAGTCCTTGCGGTGGCCGCGAGTCTCAATCCGGATTCCGTCACCAAGACCGTCATCGACAATCTCGCCGAACGATTGCGCGCTGCCGGTTCGTCGGTGGATTTACCGGATTTCCACACTTCTCCCCTGTTTCGAGGTACGAACGGACAAATTGCGGCACATTTCGATGTGTCATATTGGCACATAAACTGACCTCAGTATCTTCATAGCATCTGCAATTTGGCATTTCTCAAGGTTTTTTGCCCCCTTTCAAATGGCATGCTTGGTGCGTAATCATCCGGAATGAATGTTGAAAAACTGACTACCAGGGCGCAGTCCGCGTTGCAGGAAGCGAAACAGGTCGCCCACGAATTGAGTCATCAGGAACTCGACTGTGAGCACCTGTTAATGGCTCTCAGTCGCGACAACGAGAGTCTCGTTCCGAACCTACTGAAGAAGATGGGTGTTCCGTTGGATGGACTCCAGGCAGATGTCCTGGCTGAGCTTCAGCGGCGACACAAGGTGGAAGGGACAAGTTCGAGTGATTTGTACATTAGCCAGCCGCTGAAACAGGCTTTTGACGCCGCCGATGCCGAGGCGAAAAAGCTCAAGGACGAATACCTGAGTACAGAGCATCTGCTGCTTGGGCTGGTCGCCAAGGCCGGTCCCAAACTCGAGGAAATCTTCGCGCGCCATCAGGTAAAACGCGACGCGTTGCTGAAGGCGCTTGCCGACCTGCGTGGCAATCAACGCGTGACCGATCAAAATCCCGAAGAAAAGTTTCAGGCGTTGGAAAAGTATGGACGCGATCTCACGGAGATGGCGCGTCAGGGCAAAATTGATCCGGTGATTGGACGTGACGATGAAATACGCCGCGTGATGCAGGTGTTGACGCGCCGGACAAAGAACAACCCGGTTCTGATTGGTGAGCCCGGTGTTGGCAAGACCGCGATTGTTGAAGGATTGGCTCGCCGGATCGTGAGTGGCGATGTGCCCGAGTCATTGAAGAACAAGCAATTGGTGGCGATGGATTTGGGCGCGATGATTGCCGGCGCAAAGTATCGCGGTGAATTTGAGGATCGGTTGAAGGCGTTTCTGAAGGAAGTAACGAGCAGCAACGGCCGAGTGATTCTTTTCATCGACGAACTGCACACCATCGTGGGTGCCGGTCAGGCCGAGGGCGCGGTGGATGCGGGCAATCTGCTTAAGCCGCAACTGGCGCGGGGTGAATTGCGCTGCATCGGCGCGACAACCTTGAAAGAGTATCGCAAGTACATCGAGAAAGACGCGGCGCTGGAACGGCGCTTTCAACCTGTGATGGTCGCGGAGCCGACCGTCGAGGCGACGATAGCGATACTGCGAGGATTGAAGGAGCGCTACGAGGTCCATCATGGCGTGCGCATTCAGGACGCGGCCATCGTCGCGGCGGCGACGCTGTCGCATCGCTACATCGCCGATCGCTTCCTGCCGGACAAGGCGGTGGACCTGATGGATGAAGCGGCCTCGAAACTCCGCATGGAGATGGATTCGATGCCGACGGTGATCGACCAGTTGGAGCGACAGATAATGCAACTGGAGATCGAACGGACGGCGTTGAAGAAGGAGAAGGACGCGGCTTCAAAGGAACGACTGGCCAAGCTCGAACGAGAGCTGGCGGATTTGAAAGAACGCTCCACGCGGCTCAAGTCGCAATGGGAAAACGAGAAAGCCGCGCTCAATGCCATCAGCATCATCAACGAGCGACTGGAAGAAGCGAAGGGGGAAATGGAGAAAGCGCAACGGTCAGGGAATCTGAACGTGGCGGCGGAAATCCAGTATGGCAAGGTTCCCGAGCTGGAGATGAAACTTGCGGCGGCGCAAAAGGCTCTGTCGGAAGAGCCACAGGCGGGTCGGTTGCTGTCACAGGAAGTGACCGACGAGGACATTGCGGGGGTGGTTGCCTCGTGGACCGGCATCCCTGTCACCAGGATGCTGGAAGGGGAACGCGAGAAACTCGTGCGGATGGAAGAGCGATTGCGATTGCGAGTCGTGGGTCAGACTGAAGCGGTCACTGCGGTGTCCAATGCCGTCCGGCGCGCTCGCAGCGGGCTGCAGGATCCGAACCGCCCGGTGGGTTCGTTTATTTTTCTTGGCCCGACCGGTGTCGGAAAGACCGAACTGGCCCGGGCGCTGGCGGAGTTTTTGTTCGATGACGAAGGCGCGGTGGTGCGTATCGACATGAGCGAATACATGGAAAAACATTCCGTGTCGCGCCTCGTCGGAGCGCCTCCCGGATACGTCGGTTATGAGGAGGGCGGGCAGTTGAGCGAGGCGGTGCGACGACGACCTTATTCAGTCGTGTTATTTGACGAGATCGAAAAGGCGCATAGCGACGTCTTCAACATTCTGCTTCAAGTGCTCGACGACGGCCGGTTGACGGATGGGCAGGGCCGCACGGTGGATTTCAAAAACGTCATTGTCATCATGACCAGCAATATCGGGTCGCCGATCATTCAGGACTTTTATGCCAAGGGCCAGCCGACCGGGGCGAAGGCGAGGGAGTTGGAGTCGCTGGTGACGAACGAGCTGCGCCATCATTTCCGGCCCGAGTTTCTTAATCGTTTGGACGATACCATTCTCTTCCACAGTCTGAGCGAAGAGCATCTGACGCACATCGTGGAAATTCAGTTGCGTCAGATTGAGAAGCGTCTGGAAGCACAGCATTTGCGATTGACCCTCTGTGACGAAGCGAAACGCTTCCTGGCCAAAGAGGGCTATGACCCGCAGTTTGGCGCGCGACCGCTAAAACGAACCCTTCAGGAACGCCTGCTGGATCCGATGGCCGGCCAGCTATTGGCGGGGGAATTCAAGCCCGGCGAAATTGTCAACGTGGACGTGGCGAATGATGAACTGGTGTTTACCCACCGTTCCGGCGGCGTCGATTAAAAGTCGCGCTTGGGGATATCGAGAATGATTGGTCGGGGGGCCAGCTTGATTGGGCGCGACGCTTCGCTGCCGAAACTGCCTGGACTGGAAAGCGAAGGACCGCGGGAATTGAATGCGCCGACACCAAACGCCGGGTTGGCACCACCAAAAGCTGAGCCTCGTGCGGCTGGTGCGCCGATGCCGGCGGTGGGGCGAAGGCCACGGGTGATCTGTACGCCCGGCAATGACTCAACACCGGCTTTGAGATCGGACTGTCCGAAGGAATTGTTGAATCCCGATCCGCTGTTTTGAAAGGGGTTGTTGATCATTTTCCGAAAGCTTTCGATGTCTGCCTTGCTTTGCAGTTCGAGTCCTTCCTTCTTGAATGCCGCAGAAATGCGATCCATTCGGTCGAGCTTGATATTGTCCGCTCCCGACAATGGCTGCGCTTCGAGCATTACCGCCGGCTGCGAAAGCCCGGTGCCGGGAAGAGTTTGTGTGAGTGGACCCGAACGAATCGAATTTAGGGTGGACTCGCGCCTTCCGGCATCCTGTCTTGATTCTCGTCTTTCTGGATCACCCGCCGATCGGTTCGCGTCCGATTCCTTGTCGCCGTTGAACCCCTTCTCCATAAAACGCCTCATGGAGTCCGGGGACTCTTCACCCCCGAACAATTCCGGTTCTTTCTTCTCCCGATCAGATTCCGACTGCCCAATCAGAAATGAATCAGTTTCCTGAAACATCCAGTTCCTGCGGCGATCGAGCAGTTCTTTGTCGCGCCGACTCTGTCCGGCGGTTGGAGTGACGGCAGGCGCGGATAAGTTGAACAGGCTGGCACCGGGGCTGTCGGATCGGGATTGTCCCAGATCCGGTTCCTCCAGGCCCGCTGGTAGCAATGGCTTACGGACACTGAAATCAAACGAGACTCGCTGGCCATTTCGCCCGGAGAATATAATTTTTTCCGCGAACACTGGGGACAACAACAGACTGCCCAGAACGAAATACATCAACTTTCGCAGCAGGATGTTAATTGCGCGCGCGGTCATTACCCTCAACCATTACTTCACGCCTGACGGCGCGTCAAAGCCGGAAAATACCTGATTCGGCGCGGCGGAGAAAATTAATGGTTGCCCCGGAGTGCGGTTCCCCCCTATTTTGGGGCTCGTTACAGAAGCAATAATAGAAATATTCGTCATGAAAATGTGGGAAAAGCTCAATAAAAAATCCATCGTATTGGCCGCCATCTTTTCCGTTGGTCTGCTGGTGACCGGCTGTCAGACACTTGGCAGTGGCGGCAAATCTGTCGAAGAACTGACCTCCGCCGCTGAAGCAGGTGATCCGAACGCCTCTCTCAAGTTGGCTGATCTCTATTTCAATGGCCGAGGTGGGCTGGAGAAAAACTTTGTCGAGGCTGAGAAGTGGTACAAGAAGGCCGCTCAGCAGTTTGAGGCAAATAAATAATTGCGTGCGCCAGACGGAGCGCGTGGATCGCATTTTACCAGGCGTATCGCTACCGGCGGTGCGCCTCTTTTTGCGTACCGCTGAATCAAGGAACCCACCGGACGCGCACATAGATCGCGCTCCCGTTGAACTCGAAAAAATTGGTCACGCTCTGATTCGTGGACGTGGCAATCACGGGCAAAGCGACATCAAACCAATCAGTGAGATTGGTGGTCCCCTGCACTTGGTACAAATCGCCGGGACGGGCGAGAAAATCGATTTGTTGACCAGCGAGACCGCCGATGATTTTCAGCACGGAATTCGTGCTGGTCGGATCCGTGCCGATGCGAAACTCATCCAGATTGCTGATCCCATCACCGTCGAAATCATCACTCGCGCCGCGCTTGGCACCGGCCGCGGGATCGGAATTGCCGAAGAACTGGGTCATCCATGCATCGGGAATTCCATCCGGACCGCCGGAGGGTTTCGTGTCTCCGAGGAGTGAAAGAATTTTTACGATTGCCCAGGGCGAGGAGTTAGTGCCGTCAGATAAGCGATAGGAAATCGCGTCCGAAAAACTGTTACCGAACGGGTCATGACGCGAAGTTGAATCCGTGAACAATCCGAGCGGCGCGTATTTGATGGTCGTGCTGACCAGCGAAAATGTTCCATTGAGGTTGCTGGGGTTGGCGACTACGACAGAGAGATTTGTGTTGGATGTCTGCAAGTCCCCCCCGCTGACCGTGATTTCGTTAATGCCGCTGACATTAAGAGCCGACGAAGTCGTCACCGCGTCAAACACCCGGTCAAAGGTAAACGGCGGCGTGTTATTAGTTGGATGAATCTGTTGGATGGTTGCCTTGTCATAGCCTTCGACCCGTGCGCCGCGACCGTCATCGTGCGCCGTAAAATACATGATCGCCTGAGTGAGGTTCGTGTTGGCTTCCGACGGGTTTTCGCTCGAATGCCCCATGCTCAGGACATGGCCGATCTCATGGGTAAGCACCTCTTCAAACAAAACCGGATTGCCGTTGAAGGCGGAGTTGGTGTGTTCCATCGTCAGATATCCCGCCACCGAATGATTGAACTCGTTTCCCGCGACGTTGCCCCCGATTCCGCCGTTCGGAAAACTGCCGGAGGTTATCGCCAATCGTCCGCCCTCGCCGAGTATGGACGAACTGTTGATCTGGTTGTAAAGGTCGTGCAGTTGCACGCGAATGCGCGAGTCACTGACGTTCGTGCTGGCATCCACCGCGGATTTTCCAAAGCTTTGCGGACCCGAGTAGCGAAAACTCACGCTGGCAACGCCTGCCCACGCTGCGAACGCATTCGACAGCGCCGTCAGCGCCTGGTTGGTCGAGATGCCCGAAGGTAGCGCGTCCGTGTCCACGAGGTACTCGATCGGCTCGCCGCGGTCTCCGTTGAGGAATCGCGCGGCAATGCCACTGCTGGTCAGCAGCCCGGTGACGGCGGCGCTTTTCAATCCGTTCCCGAATCCCGCCGCGGCTTGTGAAGTGACATCGGCTCCCGCGCCCGGAGAATCGGGGATCAGCCTCCTGATCTGTTCGGCGATCTCCACGCCAGCATTCAAATAACCGGTCGTCGCCTTTTGCGAAGAAGGTGTTCCGACGCGGAAAACCCCTGCGCTGCCGTTGTCGATAAACAGCGTTCCGTCAGGTCGCTGGCGGAGGAAAGCGATGATTTGATCCCCTGCGTGAAGGTTCGGCTTTGTGCTCAGAGTTTCCTCACGGTTGTCGAGAATACCTCCGCGATGAATCACGTTGATTGCCGAAGGAAATGTTCCCTTGATCGCGTCGTCGATCTTCAAAACCGTCCGGGTATGGATGCCTCCATCTCCGCCGCGGAAGCAGGTCCAACCAAGAACCGTCGCGCGGCAAATCGCATCGGCATTTTCAACTTGTTCGGGAAGGGCGATGGGCAAAACGGACGTAGCCATCGAACGGGTTGCGATGAGCGGCAGAATAATCGCCAGGAGAAGAAACCGGATGGTGCGCATACGGCGGATAAATTGCCCCATGGGCGGCGATTACGCAAGCGGGTGATGGGAAAATCAACCCGCTACGGAAGTGTCGCGGGCTGCCTCAAGGTCTTCGCGCCGCTGCGCCATACTACTGAAAAACTCGTAACCCTCGCGGCAGCGCCGCATAAAAACATCCTTGTCCTCCATCATACTGCGGATAATACGCAGGATGGGTTTCGGGCGCAGGAAATACTTCTGATAGAAATGTTCGACGCTCTCGAATATTTCCTCTTTCGAAATTCCGGGATACTCAAGCGCGCTTTGCTGAAAGCCATCGGAATGAACTATGTCTGTTTTGCTCTGCCTGGCAAACCAACCGTTCTGACGGGCCATTTCGTACAACTCGGTACCCGGATATGGTGCCGCCAGTGAAACCTGAATACTGAATACGTCCAGTTCCTGCGCAAAGCGAATCGTTTGTTCAATAGTCTCGCGCGTTTCCACGGGCAGGCCGAGAATGAAGGTGCCGTGGATGGTCACGCCAGCCCGGTTGCAGGCTTTCGTGAAGTGCCGCATCTCGTCGGTGGTGACGCCCTTCTTGATATTCCGCAGGATTTCATCATTGCCGCTTTCGTAGCCGACAAGAAACAGACGCAGTCCATTGTCCTTGAAGAACTTGATCGTGTCGTAATCCAGATTCGCCCGACTGTTGCATGACCACGTCAGTCCCTGCTTTCCGAGATGACGCGCAATCTCTCTCGCGCGCGGCAGGTTGGCCGTGAATGTATCGTCATCAAAAAAGAATTCTTTCACCTGCGGAAACTGCTTTTTCATGTAGGCCATTTCCGCCACTACATTCTCGGGCGAACGCACGCGATATTTGTGTCCGCCAATCGTCTGGGGCCAGAGGCAGAACGTGCATTGCGCGGGACAACCCCGACCTGTATAGAGGCTCACATAGGGATGCAGCAGGTAACCAATGAAATACTTCTCGATCTCCAGGTCGCGTTTGTAAACATCGGCGACCCACGGGAGGTCGTCCATGTTGCTGATGAGTTCGCGCTCGGGGTTGTGGCGAATCTTTCCGGTCGAATCCCGATAGGACAGGCCTGCGACATCCTTCAGCTCTCGCCCTTCGGCCACTTCCTTGCAGGTAAAATCAAATTCCTTGCGGCCCACCCAGTCGATCGCTGGCGATGCTTTCAGTGTTTCGGTCGGCAAAACCGCCGCGTGCGCGCCGACAAATCCGATGATAGTATCGGGGTTCTGCTCCTTGATGGCCTCAGCTACCTTGCAGTCGTTTGGAAGTGACGGTGTCGAAGTGTGAAGAATGACGTGGTCGTAACCCCGGGCGATGCGAAGGCATTCCTCGACACCAATGTCGTGCGGCGGGCAGTCAAGCAACTTTGCTCCGGGAACCAATGCGGCCGGTTGGGCCAGCCAGGTTGGATACCAGAAACTGGTGACCTCGCGCCGGGCCTGATAGCGGGAACCTGCGCCACCGTCAAACCCGTCAAAGCTGGGGGGCGATAGAAAGAGTGCGCTCATTGGCGAATCGGCAGGTGAAACTTCCGGGAAGCACCGGCTAATTCTTTGCAGCGGCAGTCGCTATGACGGCGACTTCTTCCGAAGAACAGCCGCCGCCTTCGGAAGCTCCGGCCTTAATGGCCGCCTGGGCTTCCGCGAGATGTCCTTTGCCAATGGTGCAGCCGTTGAAAATCGTTACTTGATCGCCGTTGGGATACGGAGCCGGTTTGGTGCCAAAATTGTAAACCGCGTTTTTGATCCCGTCGCTTATTTTCGGGCTCAGTGCGCCGCTCGGGTCGTAGCCACAATGCACCATGCAATTCTCACATCGGGGATCGCGTGCCTTGCCATCGACGACGCCGTAGCTTTCCCAGTCCACCTTGTCGAGCATCTCCTGGTAACCATCGTAATGCCCGTCCGTCATCAGGTAACAGGGTGCCTTCCATCCGCGAATATTCCGGGTGGGAATCGCCCATGCCGTGCAAGTCAACTCGCGCAGGCCGGCGAGAAATTCCTGATAAACCACGGTGCCGAAAATCGTGAACCGCTTGCCCCAGTCGAGGATGTTCTTGAACTTTGCGCGCGTCATTTCCCGCGTCATGAAAAACTCCTTCGGATCTTTGCCGAGGCGCTTGACCATGTCTTTCTTGGCAGCGTCGTAATCGTAGCCGGGCGAAATCGTGTGACCATCCACGCCCAGCCAGGAGAAATACTTGAACATGTCTTCGATTTCCGAAATCTCGGTCTCCCGGTAAACCGTCGTGTTGGTGGCGACCTGGTAGCCGAGCATCTTGGCCATCTTGATTGCCTTGACGCATTCCTGAAAGACGCCCTCGCGTTCCACAATCAGGTCGTGCGTGTATTCCAGACCGTCAACATGAACATTCCAGTACATCCATCGGGTCGGAGAAATGACCGGGCGATCATTCTGTTTGCCTTTGCGAATGACTTCGGCGTCTTTTTCGGAAATGAGTTCATCGGTGATGAGTTGCTTGAGGGTTGGCTCCTGCGCGACCGAGTAAGTTGCCGCAAGGTAATCTTTCATCTTCTTCCGCATGAACATGGCGTTCGTGCAGACATAGACGATGCGCTTCTGCTTGAGAATGCCTTCGATGAGTTCCTCGATCTTCGGATAAATCAGCGGTTCGCCGCCGCAGATGGAGACCATCGGTGCATCACATTCCGTGGCACTGCCCAGACATTCCTCCAGCGACATCATGTCCTTGATGCTGGTCGAGTATTCTCGAATGCGTCCGCAACCGGTGCACGTCAAATTACAGGTATGAAGAGGTTCAAGCTGCAACACCATGGCAAATTTAGGTGTTCGCTTGAGGCGATGTTTAATGATGTGGCCGGCGATTTTCACCGACAGCGCGAATGGAAATCGCATAAAGCTAGTTTTTGGAGGCGAGCAACGGAGCTGAACCTTTTTGGGTGGCTTCCGTCTCTGGTTTTGGTTGCAGGTTGTCGTTCTTCACCAGTCCGGGCAAAAACAGGGAAGCCGGGGAAACTGAATAGCTGCCATTCAATCCGCCGCAACCGATGCCGGTAGTCAACGCCAATCCAAGCGTTGCCAACCGTAGCCTTTTCCAATTAAAACGCACCTACACACTATACAAAATTGGCTGATTTAATGGCAATAACCAATTCGAGATGGTCAGAATCCGGCGTTTGGACCGCTGTGTTCCGGTCTCTGCCGATTTATTGGTCGCGGAATTCACGGCGCGCGGCGCTGTTCGGAATTGTGATCAGCTTCCTTTCACCAGTAATGGGCGAAGAGGTTCGGATGCCGTCGTATTCCTTGGAATTTGCTAAAGAGGCAATGAATGCCTTGGAAAAGGCCCGGTTTGCAACGGTGGGATCCACCAATCAGACCGCCTCGGCGCTGAAGCTCGGTAAAGCCTGTTTCTGGGCCGGTGAATTCGCCAGCAATTCCACCCAAAGGGCAGAATTGGCCGAGGAAGGCATTGCCGTCTGCCGGCAAATCCTGGCCGTGCAGCCCGCATCTGCCGAAGGACACTACTATCTTGCGATGAATCTGGGGCAGTTGGCCCGCACGAAACTGCTCGGTGCCCTTCCACTCGTGCGCGACATGGACCGTTCTCTCAAGCACGCGGCGGCGGCTTCGCCCGCCCTTGATTATGCCGGCCCTGATCGTTGCCTCGGGCTGCTTTATCGGGACGCACCCGGTTGGCCGATCAGTGTCGGGAGCCGATCCAAAGCAAAGCGGCATCTGCTCAACGCCTTTGCCCGGGCGCCGGATTATCCGGAGAACATTCTGAACCTCGTCCAGACTTGGATTGAATGGCGGGACAAGGACAGCCTGCGTCGCGATTTGAATGCTGGAGAGGCGGTGCTGAAAAAGGCGGCCACAATATTTACCGGTCCTGAGTGGGTTCCTCATTGGGATACCTGGAACCGGCAATGGTCCACCCTCAAAGCGAAGGGTGATCGAATCTTGAAGAATCGATGACCAATCCGGTGGCCGTACTTTTTCGTTTCCGCGATCCCTATCGTGACGAACTGGTAAAAATTTCGCTCGGTATGCTGAAGATTGCGCTGCGGTTTTCCTGATTCAAACCGGTTCCCGCTTGTCAGTCGATCCCCTTTCCACTACTGCTGGCGCGCCCGATGGCCGCGCGCGACAATAAAACCGGAATCTTTATCCTGGAGGGGCTCAACGCCCTGTCGCTCGCGTTTTATTTTCTCTTCATCTTCTTCTTCATGCAGAAGAAGTTCGGCTTCGGCAATATGGAGAATCTTCTGCTCGGCGGCCTCGCGGGATTCGTTTACATGATTGCCTCGTACATCTGCGGAAGAATCGCGCGTCGTGCCGGTTATCTCAGGATTCTCGTCATCGCGTTTGGCGTGGTGACGATCGCGCTGCTGGTCGGCAGCCAATTGCAGAGCGTCACCGGGCATCTCGTCGTGGTCTGTGTGGCGGTCGCCGGCATTGGATTCGTCTGGACACCGCTGCAGGCGCTCGCCTGTCAGCATGAACCGGCCCATCGCGTCCAGCGAATGGTCGGGCTCTACAACGTGATCTGGGCCACTCTGGTGGCGATAGGGTATTTTGCCGGCGGCGCCATGTTCGAGGCATGGAACCTGAGCATCTTCATCGTCACGGCGGGAATTCACTTCACCCAGTTTCTCATCGCGATTCACCTCCTGCGTTCCAGTCGGTTACGGGATAAACTGGGAACGCAACCCGCCATCGCGGCGGATGAGACAACGACCCGGGTTGCACCCTCGATTGCCCGCGCCTTTCTGCGCATGGCGTGGATTGCCAACCCGGCGGCTTTCATCGCGACGAACGTGGCCGTCCCGACCATTCCAACGATCGCCAAACGATTCGACCTGTCACCGACATGGGCGGGGATCTTTTGCTCCGTCTGGTTGTTCGCCCGCGCGGGCGCTTTCCTGCTGTTCTGGAAATGGCCGGGATGGCATTACCGGCTCGGCTGGTTGTTGGCGGGATACATCGTCATGGTAATCAGCTTCGCGGCGATCCTTGTAGGATCGAATCTGGTCGTTCTCCTGGTTGCCCAGGTTTTCTTCGGCCTCGCGCTCGGCCTGCTGTATTATTCGTCACTCTACTATTCCATGCATGTCGGTGTCGAAAACCAGGGTGAGCACGGAGGCATGCACGAGGCAGTCATTGGCGCGGGAAACTTTGCGGGACCGGTCGTGGGAGCGCTCGCGCTCTATTTTTACCCGGCCAATCCACACGCGGGAACGTGGGCCGTCTCGGTCGCGATGGGAGTCGGATTGATTTGGATGCTGCGGGTGTGGGCTTTGCGGAGATAGGAGGGCATTAACATTTCTGGACATTTCAATTACGTTTCGAATCATTGGAATTACATCATCGAACGTTCGCCAGGCAGTTGGGGGTATCGCCGCGAAGGATTGGGATTCCGACGAACGAATGGCAATGGCCAGGACGTTCAAGATGTTCGCGCGGCAACTCGAGGTATCGTCAAACATCCTCGGGCAACCGGATATTGTGCGGCGCCATCCAATGCGACCACTGGCCAGACACAAGTTGGCTTTGAACTAGGGGCGGGGAAAGTTAAGCAGGGATGGGTTGCGCCGAGGGAACGATTCTTGCCTTGGCCAGCATGGCGGCCGGGACTTTAAGTCGGGCTTGTTTCATCATCATCGTTAACTGCAGCTCATTGAACCCGATTGACTCGACCCCAACAACTTCGCCTTTGGCATCCAAATCAATGGCCATGTGGATGGTGCTTCCGCTTCTGTCCACTGTTTTTGCTACCTTCGTATTCTTAAATCGGACATAGGCCGCCCACGCGTCCATATCGATTTCGACCACGGGTGGTTTTTTTACTTGTACCTGCAAAAAGTGTTGTTCAGTCTTCATG
>CALBIE010000024.1 GCA_937893495.1 uncultured Verrucomicrobiales bacterium
GGCCTTGCGGGCAATGATTCTGTCGCCCGGAATAATGGTGAGTTCCTTGCATTTGATGCGATAAACCGGCTCATACAAATCGTCCGTGGTCACGTAGGCGTCCGTCGCGGTATAAACGTCGTTACTGACGCTCGCAGACAGAGTGAATCCGCCGGCGTAAAAGGGAGCGTAGCCGGTGCGGAATGCGGTGCTGCGAACTTCACGACTCTTGAAATTATAGAATACTTTCTCGCCGCGCCAGGTGTGGCCGTCGCCGCGCAGAAAGACGCTTCCTTCCGCCTCGATATCGCCGGTGCCTTGATTGAGAGAAATCTTCGTGGCGGTCAGCTCGACATCGCGCCCGTCAGTCGAGCGGTATTGCACCAGCACGCCATTGTCCGCAGTGACTTTGCCCGTCTGGAAATCGTATTCAACCGTTCCCTTGTCATCGAGCGACTTGATGTTCCACGGATTCTTTGCGTCGGCTCCCCGGGAGGCGGCTGGCAGCAGGAGAACCAGCGTAAGGATGAGCAAAGGGAACGTTCGTTTCATGCGCGGCCCGAGTGAATCAGATGCCCGCGCCCCTGCCAAGTGGATTTGGGTGAATCTCCAGCAACCGGGCGTCTTGACACTGCCCCCGATTGCAAATGGGCCGGAGCGCGGCTGTGTGCGAAGCACCAGCCCCAGCACGTTGGAAAACGCGGTGGCATGAGGTGAATTCCAGCCGTCCAGTCTCGCGAAGCTGCTGCGGCTGGTCTGCAACACCGTATCTCCGGGGGCAGTGTCAAGATGCGCCCCCAGCAACCCTTTATACTTCCTGAATTGAACTTTTTTGGCCAGGCGTCATCCTCCTCGCATGAACCTGTTTGCCCGATTTGCGGCGGCGGCTGAGCCGCGCCTTTCCCGGACCGCGATCTGCTGGGGAGACGACCTGCACTCGTTCGACTGGCTGCGCCGTCGCGCGAATGGGTTGGCGGCTCATTTAGTGCAGGATCACAACGTGCAACCGGGCGACCGCGTCGCTGTTTGGTTGAAGAATTGTCCGGAGTTTCCCGCGACCCTGTTTGGCGTCTGGCAGGCCGGTGGTGTCGTCGTAATGGTCAATAACTTCCTCAAGCCGGATGAAGTGGATTTCATCCTTTCCGATTCCGGCGCGAAGGTGGTGGTGGCGGACGCCAGTCTGGGGGAGAAACGGCAGGAATTGGAGTCGCGGAACAAGGGTTGGTCATTTGTCGGAATTGAGGAATACGATTCTATGGCTGATGGCGATCCGATGGAACCGGTTTCGCGTGGGCACGAAGATCTGGCGGCGCTGCTTTACACTTCAGGCACGACCGGACATCCCAAGGGCGCGATGCTGACCCATGGAAATTTCATTCACAACGTCACCAGTTGCCTGACCTGCCTCGAGCTGACCGAGGATGATCGAGTGGTGGTGTTGTTGCCGCAGTTTCACAGTTTCATGTTTACCGTCGGAACCCTCGTGCCATTGCTCGCCGGAGCGGGAATCGTGCTGATGAAGTCGCTGCATCCCTTCAAGAATGTCATCGCGGAGATCATTCGTCACAAGGGAACGATTCTTCCTGCGGTCCCGGCGATCTATCGCTCTTTGACGCAGGCGGAACTTCCGCCGCTGCCGCTGCGATTGTGCCTGAGCGGTGGTGCCCCCTTGCCGGTCGAAGTATTGAAAGAATTTCAACGCCGTTATTCCTATCCGCTGGTGGAAGGTTATGGGCCGACTGAGACGAGCCCGGTCGCGACGCTGAATCCGGTGAGAGGCCCGTGGAAGGCGGGCTCGGTGGGTGTGCCGATTCCAGAGGTGGAATTGAGCATTCGCAACGAGGCCGGCGACGAATTACCAGCAGGCGAGACCGGCGAAATCTGCATTCGCGGAGGCAACGTGATGCAAGGCTATTGGCGTCAGCCAGAGGAGTCAGATCAGGTGCTGCGCGGCGGGTGGCTGTACACGGGTGACATCGGGCACCGTGACGAAGATGGTTATTACTACATCACGGATCGCAAGAAGGACATGTTGCTCGTCAATGGCATCAATGTTTATCCCCGCGAAATCGAAGAAGTCATCTACCAGTTTCCCGGGGTGAAAGAGGCGGCCGTCATTGGCGTGAAGGACGAGCGGAAGGGCGAAGCACCGATTGCCTATGTGGTGGCAAACGACGGCCTGGAGTTACAGGTGGGTGAACTGCGGAAATTTGTAAAAGGCAAACTCGCCGACTACAAAGTGCCGAAAGAGGTTCGAGTCATCGAAGCGTTGCCGCGAAATGCCACCGGGAAGGTGCTGAAGACGGAATTGCGGAAAATGACTGATGAACTTTGAACTTTCCTGCGAGCGAGATGTCGAACGACCCTGAACAATGGTAATTCGTCCGCCGGGAAACCGCGTGAAGTTCGCATAATGATATTCTCAAAAGCCCACCCGCGATCAGATCAGGCAAATTCCGGATGAGTTAGGAGTTGCCACCGGCGCAATATAGGGCAGATTCTCCTCACACTATTTATGAGAAAGATTCTCTTTACCGGCATCGCCCTCGCGCTACTCCCATTCCACGTGGCAGCGGTCGAGTTCAGCCCGGAACAGGCCAGCGTGATTACCAAGGTGGTGGGCACCATTCTCGACCAGGCGCATTATCGCAAACTGAGACTGGATGACGAAATCTCCGCGCGTCACCTCGACAATTATCTGAACAGTTTCGATTACCTGCACCTGTTTTTCCTCCAATCTGACGTGGACGAGTTTGAACGGGCATACAAGAACGAGCTGGATGATCGCACCAAGGCCGCTGATTCGTCCGCCGGTTTTGTAATCTTCAAGCGGTTTCTAATGCGGCTCGAGGAGTCCAATAAACGGGTCAAGAAACTGCTGGCGGGCGAGTTTGATTTTTCGAAAGTTGAGGATTACCTCGCGGCCCGTCATGAAGAGCGGTGGCCAAAAGATAAAAAGGAGGCCGACGAGTTCTGGCGGTTGCGGATTAAGTACGAGGTGTTGCAAGGTAAACTTGCCAGCAGCGACTCGGTGGAAAAAATCAAAGAACTCATCGGTAAGCGTTACGACCGGACACTGCGCAGCTATCGGAAATTCAATTCGAGCGAGATTCTCGAGATCTATCTCTCGGCGCTGGGGCGTGCCTTTGATCCGCACAGTATCTACATGGCGCCAGACGCGGCGGAAAATTTTGACATCCACAACGTCAAGTTGCAGTTGACCGGCATTGGCGCCGTATTGCAGGAAGACGAGGGCTACACTCGCATCAAACAACTCAGCCCGGGCGGACCGGCGGCGCGCAGCAAGAAGATTCATCCCGACGATCGCATCGTCGGCGTAGCGCAGAGCGATGGGGATTATGTCGATATTGTGGAAATGAAACTGAACGACGTCGTTCAGTTGATACGTGGAGAAAAAGGCACAGTGGTCCGGTTGACCATCATTCCGGCGGGAAAGGATGACTCCGTGCACGAGGAGATCAGTTTGGTTCGAGACGTGATTAAATTGCAGGACCAATTCGCCCGCGCCTATGTAATCGAGAACTCCGAGGTCAAGGGCAAGGCGCGCCGCTTCGGGGTCATTGACCTGCCGCAGTTTTACGAGGGCTGCGCGAGCGACGTGGAGAAACTCATGGCACGGATGGGCAAGGAAAACGTTGAGGGGATGATTCTTGATTTGCGGCGCAACGGCGGGGGATTGCTGAATGAGGCAGTGGATCTGACCGGGCTGTTCATCACGAAAGGGCCGGTCGTGCAGGTGCAGGATCATCGGCGTCGGAAATTTGTGCTGGAAGACGAAGACGACCGGCTGGTTTACAACGGACCGTTAATGGTGATGGTCGGGCGCTACAGTGCCTCGGCGTCGGAAATCGTGGCAGCCGCCCTGCAGGATTACGGGCGGGCAGTCATCGTGGGGGACAATCACACCCACGGCAAAGGCACCGTCCAGACCTTGCTGCCTCTGGATCGGTGGCTGGACAAGGAACTGGTAAGTGATCCGGGACGGTTGAAGTTTACGATTCAGAAGTTTTATCGAGTGGCGGGTGGCACGACCCAGAAGGATGGGGTGAAGCCCGACATCATATTGCCAAATGTTTTGAATCACTATGAATCCGGTGAAGCCTATCTCCCGAACGTGATGCCGGCGGACAAGATTCCGCCGGTGAAATACGCCGGGGTGGCTCGGGTGGAGCCCTTTTTGAATCGGCTGCTCAAGAACACGCGCAACCGCGTGGAGAAGGACAAGGATTTTGGCTATATCCACGAGGACATTGGCCGTTTCAAACAGTTGCAGGCGGACAAGCGGGTTTCCTTGAACGAAGACAAGCGTCGGCTCGAGAAAAAGGAGATTGAGAAGCAGAAAAAATCGCGTGACACCGAGCGGGAGTCCCGCGTTCAGGGCACGGAAAAGGCGAGTATTGTGAAGTTCAAGCGTGAACAGGGTAAAGAGGAGATCCTCTACTTGCCGCTGGAACGGAAGCCAAAGGTAAAGCCAGAGACACCTGAGACGGCGAAGGATTCCAGCAAGAAGCCGAAAAAATCAGATGAAGATGATGGTGACGAGCCAGATGTTGAAACGTCGGCCTTGCCGGATCTGGACGACTTGGTACGCGACCCCCATTTGCGCGAGTCGCTCCACATCCTTGCGGATTACATCGACATGCTCTCCGCCAGCAAATTAGCGGGTACCGCGGAGGGTGCGAAAGCACCGCAGAACTAGCATGTTGACCGCTTTTTGGGTCGAGAATATGTTGCTTGACGACTTCGCGAGTGATACCGGATTACGTGAAGATGGGGATGGGTTGAGAGGGAAAATGGTGCGCGGTGCTGGTTTCGAACCAGCGACCCCTTGCGTGTGAAGCAAGTGCTCTACCACTGAGCTAACCGCGCTGTTGGCCAAAAGCGCGGGCAATCTAGTTTCTGTTCCATGGGGGTGCAAGTGATTTTCCCTCAGCGGTAGGTCGAGCAGAAATTTAACGCCTCTTCACTGTCAATGGTTTCAATCGTGAGGATTTCTACCGGTGGTGTTTCCGGCGGAAAAACAGCCCTTCGAACTTTCCCAATTCGCCGTTGCGTGCCTCTGGGACCGTCTTTAGACTCCGGCTGGCATGAAACATCAGCTTGAGTTTGAGAAGCCCATTTTCGAGATGGAGCGAAGGTTGGACGATTTGCGGAAGCAGGAACTTTCGAACGCCCTGGGCATCAGCTTCGAAGAAGAAATCAAACGAATGGAGAACAAACTGGCGGAGACTCGCCGCCAGGTTTACTCCAACCTCAGTTCCTGGGAGCGCGTGCAACTGGCCCGACATCCGAAGCGACCGTTCTCTCTTGATTATTGCAAGTCGGTATTCACTGGCTTCACAGAACTGCATGGCGACCGGCTGTATGCCGATGATCGCGCAATGGTGGCTGGTTTCGCTTATCTCGGCGATCGCAAGGTAATGGTCATCGGCACGCAGAAAGGGCGCAATACAAAGGAGAATATTCTGCGCAATTTTGGTTCCGCTCATCCGGAGGGATATCGGAAGGCACTGCGATTGATGAAGCTGGCGAACAAGTTCGGGTTACCGATCATCACGCTCATCGACACGGCGGGGGCCTATCCGGGCATTGGTTCGGAGGAGCGCCACATCGCGGAGGCCATCGCGGTCAATTTACGGGAAATGATACTGTTTGAGGTTCCCATAATCGCGGCCGTGCTGGGCGAAGGGGGTTCCGGCGGCGCGCTCGGGATTGGCGTGGCGGATCGGGTAATGATAATGGAAAACGCCTATTACTCGGTCATCAGTCCGGAGGGCTGCGCGGCGATTCTTTGGGACGGGGACCGCAAGGCGGCGTCAAAGGCGGCCGAGGCGTTAAAGATTACCGCCAATCATTTGCACGAACTCGGTCTGGTGGATGAAATTATTCCGGAACCATTGGGCGGTGCGCACCAGGATCCCGAAGCGGCTGCGCGAGAGGTCAAGGCCAGTCTCATTAAGCACCTCGCGGAGTTGGAATCGTGGAAGCCGGAGAAGCGGTTGAAGAAACGATACGAAAAATTTCGTGCGTTCGGGCACTTCGAGGAATCGCAGCAGGCCGTAGCGGCGGAGGCTTGAGGGCGGCGTGATCTTATTCCTGTGGCGGATGCTTTGATCGACTCGCCTCAATTGCCCGGAAAATAGGAAACGACTGTGGCGGCGATGATCGCCGCGATGGGCAGGGTTACCAGCCACGCCAGAAGCATGTCCCGCACCGTATTCCAATTCACCGACTTCGCATCCCGCTTGAGACCCATGCCAATGATGGCGCTGGAACTGACGTGCGTGGTGGAAACCGGGACGCCCATGCGCGAGGCGATAATGACGAGAAAAGCGGTTACGAGGTTGGCGGAGAACCCTTGCACCGGGCTCATGGGAGTGACTTTAGTCGCCAGCGTTTCCGTGACTTTGAATCCGGCGAATGCGCTACCGAGTCCCATGGCCAGCGCGACAATGAACAGCGCTGTGCCGGAATCCAGATTCAATGTCAGACTCGCGGCCAGGCCTACTCCGAGGATTTTCGGAGCGTCGTTCAGTCCGCGCGCGAAACTCACGGCACCGCTGCTGAGCCAATGCAGTGCATCGAGAATGTTCAGGCGATGCGTAACGGCAGGTTCGCATTCACAGTCCGTTGATTTACCGGCTACCATCTCGGTTGCCTCTTGAGTCATTGCGGCGGCGGATTGCCCGGAGAGGGACCAGCCGGTTTTTTCAAGGCAGAGGCAGTAGTTTTGCAATCGTGCAAAACCAAAGCTGAACAGAGGGAAAAGGAAATACATCAGGGCGAGGGCAAGAAGCGGACTGACCGCCAGAGGAATCAGAAACTTGTCGAGCAGGCGATCCCAGTTCAAACCATTCCATCCGCCGACCGCGACCCCCGCGCCAACCAGCGCACCGGTAATCGAATGCGTCGTTGAAACCGGAAGGCGGGTCAACGTCGCAATGGCGACCCAGACCATTGATCCGATTGCGACGGCGAGGAGAAATCCGTGTCCGACCGGCATATCGGTAATCAGTCCGCTGCCGCTGAACGCTTTGACCAGTTTGCCGGCGAGAACGGCGGCGGTAAGCGCGCCCGCAACGGTGCAGAGGGTTCCCCAGATAACTGCCGTCTTGAGATTGGCGACGCCGCTTCCCGCCAGCGTGGCGATGCCCTTGGACACGTCATTGGCGCCATTCCAATAGGCGAGCGCCGCAACGAGGATGAGCAGTAACAGGGCGGTGGTCATGGGTCTGCTAATCTGACGCCGCTTTATTTACGGATCAACAGCAATTGCCCCCTTCGCAACATTGGGATGCCTCCGTCGTGGCGTCATAGTCCATGCCCTTGGTTTCGCGGGGATGGCGCAGATGGCCCTTGGCGTAATCGTAGGGTTTGGCTTTTTCAATCTGGATTTCCGTCCGAGGTTCGATGAGTTCAAAGTGCTCGGCATAAGGAGCATTGCTGTAGAGGTTGAACGTCTTGTCGCACACCGCATATCGCTTGCCGCGCTCCATCGCGTGACCATCGTCATCGAGCACTTTCTTGAAGGGGCCCTTGTAAACAACGGCCTGATTGCGCTCGAAGCAATCGCCCTGTTTGCCCTTGAACGCTTCGACGGTTACGGAACGGAATTCGATGCCTTTGACAGTCTGCCACGGCTGCTCATCGCGCTTGACCATTCGGATGCCATAAAATCCTACGGCTTCAAAGGCCTCCATAAACGCGTCTTCGCGAAGAGCTCCCGAGATGCAGCCGCTCCAGAGAATCGGATCGTCCTGCATTTCTTCCGGCACCTCCTCGTCACTGACGATATCGGAAATGACGGCGCGGCCACCCTTCTTCAGCACGCGAAAGATTTCCTCGAACAGTCTTCCTTTTTCCTTTGCGTCCACGAGATTGAGCACACAGTTGGACACGACCACATCAACGCTGTCGGCGGCGACAAGTGGGTGACTCACGCGTAAGTCTGCAGCAAGGTCCTCTGCCGCGAGAAACGAGTTTGTGTCAACGATCGGATTCCGGCGGAGTTGTTCGTCCAGTTTCTCCAGATTGAGCGCGAGGTCCTGAATGCGGCCTTTGCGGAACTCGACGTTGGCGAAACCGATTCGGTCTGCGATGATGGGAGCATTGCGTCGGGCGACTTCAAGCATGTCGTCCGTCATGTCCACGCCGATGACGCGACCGGTGGGCCCGACAACTTGTGAGGCAATGAAACAGATTTTTCCCGTGCCGCTGCCGAGATCAAGGACGGTTTCTCCTTCCCGCAAGAACTGGCTGGGGTCCCCGCAGCCGTAATCCTTCTCGATGACCTCGTCGGGAATGACCTTGAGGTATTCCCGATTGTATTCGACCGGGCAGCAGAGCGCCGCTTCCGATTGAAGGGCGGCGGCAGCATAACGTTCCTTGACGGATTTCTCGACACTCGGCATGGCTCAAGGACGCGATGTTAAAGGAGTTTTTTCAAGGATTCTTTTGAGTCAAGTCCAGCGAGCACGTAGCTCAGATTGCCCTTGGCCCAACTTGCGAGCACCCAGTCGCCCTGCTGGGAAAAGCGCGGTTCATGAGCGTCCGGTAAACCGGGTACGACTTTGCGATCAAAGACGAACAGGTGGACCTCATCGCGAAATCCGCGCGCGCCGACTTTAAAGCAGATGAGCGAAACTTTGCGACCATTCCAATCACCGACGCAGCAGCCCAGTGCGGGCAATTGCTCAAGGCCCGGTGAAAGCGAAACTTCCTTGTGGCCCCGATTCTTTGCGAGCCATTGGCGGAGTTCTTGCGGGTTCTGGCTGACATGTTCGAGGCTGGTCAATTTTCCGAGAAACTCAGTCGCAAATTTTTCCGCATCGGCGGCAGCGGCCTGCTTCGCTGGTATCGGCGAGAATAGTGTGATAATCATCAGGACAATGATGCAGGCGGCGGCGGCGAGGAGCGACGGTTGCTTCCACCAGATGTGGGGCTTGATGATTCTGCCGCCGGCGAGAATCGAGTCTTTCAAATCATCCGGCACGGGGACGGACTTGAGCTTGTCCCCGATGGCGCGGTTGAGGGCCAGTTCCTCCTCGAGCCAGTGACCGAGATCAGGATCGCGGCGGGCTTGTTCAAGCGCCTCGGCGATTTGCGGATCACTCGCGTCCTGGCCGCCCGGGCGGTAGGCCTGCAGAATGAATTTTGCTTGTTGGTTATCCATGGTTGGTCTTGCGAAATTCGGTTGGTTCGATGGGCACGATTTTGCGCGGCTTGGCCGCCCGGGTAATTTCAACGGAAAGAATCTGCCGCAATTGTCCTTTGCCTCGGGAGAGTCGGGACATGACCGTGCCAATAGGGACATCCAGCATCCGGGCAATCTCGGCATAGGACAGGTCTTCGAGATAAAACAACATCAGCGGTGTGCGGTAGAGTTCGTCCACCTCCCGCATTGATTCCATTACCGTCTTCCCGTCCAGGGCATTAACCACGGAAGGTGAAATACTCGGTAACTCATGTTCGACAACGTCGGTTGAGTGATGCGGAAAGCGGGTCTCGCGCCGGCGTGAGCCAAGGAACTCGCGGTGAAGCGTGGTAAACAGCCATGATTTCACTTTGGATTTATCACGCAGTTGATGGCCTTTTGAGGCCCAGAGAAAAAACGTCTGCTGGGTCAAATCACAGGCGCGGTCCTGATTCCGGGCCAGACTGAGGGCGAAACGAAAGAGACTTTCGTAATAGTTCGCCACAAGTTGTTCGAAATCGATTTGATCCACGTCCGTTCGAGCGGTTCGCCGAGGGTCTTATTCCCGGTTTTCTTTTGTCAAGCCACCTGAAAGCTATCCGGGCAGGGTGTCTCGAATGATTCGTTCAAGCACGGAAGCCTCGCGTAGTCCAATAAAACGCCACACCCGCCGTCCTTCTGCGTCGAATACGACGGCCGTGTTGCGTCACTATTTTGCGAGGTCTTCAACGACAAGGGGCCTGG
>CALBIE010000025.1 GCA_937893495.1 uncultured Verrucomicrobiales bacterium
CAGGCCCGTGTCGAGTGAGTGTCAGAGTTGAAGTGACCGTAGTAGTCGGCGTGATTTTCCATTGTTTTTGTGCCTTTTCTCGTGCCTGACACCTTCTTCGGTGTTTGAAAAACGGCGCAGGTTCCCACTTGTGCTTGCGGCGAGCGCTCGCTAGATTCCGGCCCATGAATGTAACCCGCTTTGGTGCCGTATGCACCCTGATGTGTTCGCTGTTGGCCTCTCACGCTGAATTGAAAGTGCAGTTAAAGCAGATCGCGACCGGCCTGACCGCGCCGACGATCCTGATTCCGTACAATAAAAACCAGATGCTGCTCGGCGAGCAGACCGGAAAGCTGTCGCTCGTTTCCAAGTCCGGCAAGATCACGGAATTCGGTGATATAAAAAGCCTTTTAGGTCCGCAAAAAACGGCGTTCGACGAGCGTGGTCTGCTGGGCATTGCACTGCATCCAAAGTTCAATCAGAACAAGAAACTCTATCTCTGCTATAGTGGTCCGCTGCGTCAGGGGGCGAAGGAGCACTGGGACCATACCAGCCACGTTTCAGAATTCACTGTGAAGGGGGATAGCCTCGACGGGAAGTCCGAGCGGGTGCTGTTGCAGATTGATGAGCCATATTTTAATCACGATGGCGGACGAATCGCGTTTGGGCCGGATGGCTATCTTTACATCGCCAGCGGCGATGGTGGTCACAAAAATGACATCAACCAACCGGCTCGGATCGATCGCAAGACGAAAAAAGTGGAAGTGCCCGCAATTGAAGCTCGTGGCCCGCGCGGCAATGGCCAGGACATGACGACCCTGCTGGGTAAGATTCTACGCATTGACGTGGATTCCAGGGCCGGCGGAAATCAGTATGGCATTCCGAAGGACAATCCTTTCGTTAGCAAGAAGGGTGCGCGTCCGGAAATCTGGGCTTATGGCATGCGCAATCCATGGAGCCTGACGTTTGATACCGGTGGCAAAAAAGAGTTGTTCGTCGGAGATGTCGGGCAATCTCGTTGGGAGGAAGTAAATATCATTACCCGGGGGGGCAACTTCGGTTGGAACCTTCGCGAGGGTTACGAGTGGTTCAATCCGAAGAAGGAGCTTGCTCCGCTGGATAAGCCTTATACCGGTGAAACTTTGACCGGCTACGTGGATCCGATTGTCGCCTATGAAAACATGGGCGCGTTCGGAACGAAGGGCAAAGGCCGCAGCATCACGGGCGGATACGTTTATCGGGGCAAGGCGATTCCCGAGTTGCAGGGCAAGTATGTTTTCGGCGATTGGTCCCGCAATCTTGGCCCGAAGCTTGGTATTCTCTACGTGGCGACGCGACCGGCAAAAGGGCACAAATGGGATTATGAGGCGCTCGGAACGGGCAAGGATGGCGACACGAACCTGGGCGCTTTTCTCTGGGCATTCGGGGCGGATGCCGATGGAGAGATTTACGTGCTGACGAATCCGAAAAACACAGTTGCCTCGGATGGGAAGGGCTCAATCCAAAAGCTGGTGCCGGCGAAGTAAATGGGATCAGTGCGCTTGGCGGCGCAGTTCCTCCAGATTCAATATGGCGGTGCGAAGAATGGCTTCCACCGCCATATGCCTTTCTTTGGTATCCAGTTTACCGCCGCTTTTCTGGCTGACATAAAAACTGTCAATCGCGGCTCCTTTTTCTGTGGAGATTTTGGCCAGATCGATGTCGATTTCCGAGGCGGCAAATGCCTGTGAGACTGCGTAGAGGAGCCCGATGCGATCCTCGGTCTCAAGATCGATAACGGTGAATTCGCTCGAAGTCTCGTTGTCGAAGTGAATCGTAGTCGGCATACGTTCCTCGGCGAAAGCCTGATATACGGGAGTGGCCTCCTTGAGTTTTGAAATCAGCGTGTCAAAATCCACTTCATCCGTCAGCGCTCGATAGAGGATTTCCTCGCACTTGGCCCGCTGATTCTTGTCCACGAGCGCGCCCGTAAAGGCGCTCACGACTTCGAAGGTATCGAGGACAATCTCGTCGTCGCGGGTAAATCCGCGGGCGGCAAGAATGCTCAGTCCGGCCCCGGCAAACGAGCCCGCAATTTTGCTGAACACGCCGAGTCGATCCCACGTGCAGATGCGCACGCTGGTGCAACCGCGATTGGGTTCGTCGCGCCACATGATGACCGGCGCCAGCGCCAGGTCGTCCTGCGCGCCGAGTTGATTCCACATGAACCGATGCACGAGTTGGCCGTCCGCGGCGATCTCCTTGGCAGAATTGATATGGAAATACCGGTCCGGCAGGGTCGTAAAATGGGCGTCGATTTCTTCGGGTGAAAACGTTTCCGGGAGAATGGCTCCGACCTGCTCGCGCACGTTTTCGCGATGGTGTTTTTCCGAGCGAAGAAACGTTGTTTCGCCGCCGACTTCGACCAGCGTTTTGCGATAGAGCGTCTTGTGAAGAGTGTCCTTGAAGCCGTTCCACAAATCGTCGCTGGTTCCCAGGGAATCCGCCACGGTGTGCAGAGTCAAAGCGCGCAGTCGTTCCGGGGTTTCAACCGTTTTGGCGAGTTGGCTGATCACCGATGGATCCTCCAGATCCCGGCGCTGCGAAATAAGCACCATGGTAAGATGATGTTTAATCAGAAATTCAAGGTCGCGCGTAGTCTCCTTGTCGAGCCGGTGCCGCCGGGCGATGCGAGAGGCCAGCTTGACCCCGCCCTCGGAATGGTTCTTCGCAAGGCCCCGCCCCGCGTCGTGGAGAATCAACGCCATATAGAGCGGAAACGGGCGATCCAGCTTGGTAAAGATTTCGTGATACGAACGGGTTGTTTCATTCGAGTCGGTCCAGATGGAGTCGAGCTTTTCGATGCAACGCAGAGTGTGTTCGTCTGCCGTGTATTGGTGATAAAACTCGTGTTGCACCAGGCAGGTCAAACGGCCGAATTCGGGCAGGTATTTACCGAGAAAATCCACTTCGTGCATGGCGCGCAGGGTCGCGCCGACGTTGCCGGGCTGACTGAGGATTTCGCGAAACGTCTCGTGAACTTTCGGGTCGCGCTGAAAGGAACTGTCCACCAGTCTTAGGTTCTGTCGGATGAGCTGCGCGGTATCCGGATGCAGGCGCAGTCCGCGTTGCTGGACATGGAGAAACACGCGCATCAGCCGGCGCGGTGAATTGTGAAATATTCGCGGCGACAAATGCTTGATTTCGCCATTGCCCATTTCAAAACCATCGACTTCCGGCGTTTGTTTCAGGCGGCCCAACAGCCCGGTGAAAAATCGCAGCTTTGAACCGGTTGGATTGAGGGCGAGCCGCTGTTCCAGCATTCGGGTGATCTGGTAAATGTCCCGGGCGTGGAGGTAGTAGTCGCGCATGAAACGTTCCAGTCGTTTGCTGGGCGAACGATCGGGGTAGCCGAGATAGTGCGCGACGGAAGGTTGCACCGATTTTGTCAGGACGTCGCCGTCGCGATTGGTGAGATAATGCAGTTCGTTGCGCGCGCGCAGCAGGAAGTCATACGCGGCTTCGAGGTCTTTGCGCTCGCGGCCGCTGATCAATTCCTTTTCCTCCAACTCGTTCAGGTCGCGCGTGCGATGCTTGAAGTGCGCCATCCAGATCAGGTTTTGAAAATCCCGCAATCCGCCACAACCATTCTTGATGTTGGGCTCCTGCAGGAAAACGGTGTTGGCGTATTTGGCCCGGCGGGTTTCCTGATCTTCGATGCGTGCGGCGATATATTGATCGACATATCCAATCACGCACTTGGCCAGAACCAGGGCCTGCATCTGCTGAAAAAGAGACTCGTCTCCGGTAATCAGCCGGGCTTCGATAAGCGAAGTCTTGGACTGCATGTCCTCGTTGGCCACCTGAATGCAGTCGTTGATGGTTCGCACCGAGTAACCGACTTTCAGGCCGATATCGAACAAGGTGTAAAGGAGTCCACCCGGTTCAGTCAGCTTGGTGAGAAAGGGATTTAATTTGCCACGCGCCGCCGCGACGTTGTCGCCCGCGTGCAGGAGCATGATGTCAATGTCGCTGCACGGATTGAGTTCGCCCCGCCCATAGCCGCCGATGGCCACGAGTGCATAACGAGGCACTTTCGCCCGGTTGCTCGCCTCGAATTCCGCCTGAATCGAATACAGAATATGGCGGTGCAAAGCGTCGAGCACGGCACTGCGGGCCTGGCAGATGTGGCGTCCGCTTCCGCCGGCGCGGTGCAGCATCTTGAGCCGTGCCCCCTCGACCTTGAGGAATGCCTTGTAACGCTTGAGTTCCTGCGCGGGCGTGTGGCCGTCCGGCAGTGTCAGGCGAGCTTCGGCGTTCTGAGTGATTTTCTCCAACAGGTCCGGCACGGGCGGTAGTTAGGAGAAAAACTTTGCCGGAAGCAAGCAACCGTGGCGGCAAATCGGTGTTCAATCATCGCGGTCGAAATTATTTCATGCTTGCGGGTCAACTGAATCGGGTCGGAGAAACGTGTGATGCCGGATATCACGCGGGTGTTGCCGCGCGCGATCTTCGCGGGCTTGCGAGGAAAACGCCTGATGCTAAAGTGACCCGCATGCCGGGCACCGACGACACCGATGCCGCACTCATGATTCGAGTGCAGGCCGGTGATCGGGAGGCCTTCGAGGAACTTGTCGCGCGCTTTCGGCAGCCGGTGATGAACTTTGTCTGTCGAACCCTGCCGGATGCGACCGAGGCAGAGGATTTGGCGCAGGCTGTGTTCATTCAGGTTTACAAATCTGCCCAGCGATATCGTCCCACCGCAAAATTCTCGACCTGGATTTTCACTATTGCCCGGAATCTCTGCCTCAACGAAATCCGCCGTCGCTCCCGTCACCCGGCCCAACCGATGTCCACCTTTCAATGCGATGACGATTTGCCGGGCATTCTTGATCGGACTGAAGATCGGCAGATGACGCCTCCCGATGCCGCCCTGCATCACGAACTCATGGCGAAAACCGAGGAAGTCCTGCGTGAACTGCCGGAAAATCAGCGCACCGCCATTCTGCTCTGCCGGGAAGGTGACGTGTCATACGAGGAAATCGCCGAAGTGCTCGGTTGCTCGCTCTCCGCCGTCAAGTCCCTCATTTTTCGGGCGCGTGAAACACTGAAAACCCGCTTGAAGCCGTATCTCAAATCCGGCTCCTGGGTGACTGACGAGAAAACGCAACTTTAGATGATGAACGGTTTTGAACAGTTATCGGGTATGAAGCGCAACGAATTTGAAAAACTGGTTGAGATTCGGCAGGGACGGGAATTGACCGGCGCTGAGTCCGCACGAGTGCAAACGTGGTTGGCCGAACATCCCGAAGATTTGGCACGTTGGATCGAGGAAGACCTGCTGAGTGGCGCACTGGCTTCCCTTCCTGACAAACCGATCGCCTCGAACTTCACTTCACAAGTCTGGCAGGGGATTGAACAGGCTGAGAAAGCGCCACGACCATTGACTGCCGGGTGGCCGGGGAAGTTGGCCGCGCTGTTGGGAAAGCCAGGCTTTGCCGTTGGTGCGGCCTGTGCTGTGGTTCTGGTCATCGTTTTACAACGGCCGCCGGTCAAGGATACCCCTCGTTCTGAATTTGCCGACAGTCTGGTCGCGATGAGCGAGCTGCCGGTTCCGACCGTGGAAATGCTCAGGGACTTTGACGCCATTAATACGCTGGGCCAACCGATGTTGAGCGGCGATTGGGAACTGCTCGCCGTGTTGGAGAAGGAATAGCGCGATGAAACCAATGCGAACAATCCAACGCTTTGCGATGATGGCCTCGGCAGTCGGGCTGGTTGTTGCGGTGGGTATCGCGGTTGCGCAGCAGTCCGGGAGTGCGAGTCCGGTAGATTTTTTCCGTCATTTGCTCAAACTGGAACCAACGTCGCGCGATCGCGCGCTGACCACTAAATCTCCAATGGTTAGGGAATTCCTCCTCAAACGTGTCGCTGAATACGAATCGCTGGCACCGAACGAGCGTGAGTTCCGTTTGAAGGCGACAGAGTTGCGCCATTACCTGCGACCATTGATGGACTCACCGATTGGCGACCGGGTCGCGCAGTTGCGGAAGGTTCCCATCCATGTGCTTCCGCTCGTGCAGCAGCGGTTGGCGCAGTGGGATAAGCTTTCGCCTGCGACGCAACGCGAAGTACTCGAAAACGAATGGATGTTGCACGCAGTGCTTCGCTTTGGGCAGGGAGACGCCAGTGTGCAGATTGCGTTGAGCCAGGTACCGGAAGAGAAGCGGTCCTCAATTGAGAATCAGATTGCCGCGTGGAAGGGAATCCCTTCCGTCAGACAGCAGGAAATCCTCGGTCGTTTCAGCCAGTTCTTTGCCTTGAATCAGGTTGAAAAGAATCGGGTTCTCCAGCAACTGCCGGAACTGCAACGTGACCGGCTTGCGCCGACGCTGCGTGGGTTCGAGAATCTGTCGCCGGAACAGCGGCGTGCGTGTCTGATTGCATTACAGCGGTTTTCCGCCATGTCCTCGGAGCAACAACAGATGTTCATGAAGAACGCCGAGTTGTGGCGGGGATTGTCCGATGTCGAGAAACATACCTGGCGCCGGGTGGTGAGTGATTTTCCGCCGTTGCCCCCGGGAGCAGGCATGCCGCCGCTACCGCCCGGACTGGACGGCAGCCCTGCGCCCTCGCCCATCCGCCTGTTGACCGGGAAGTGAGGGGCGACGCCAAATGCCAATCCCCGGGCTTCGACGGAATTCAAATCGCGGTGTGTATCGCGTAGATCATTCCGCGGCGGGAATTAAATCGGGCTCAACAGGCGGTGCAATGAACCCGGGGCCGACACGAAGCGCTTCCTCGATTTCGTCCTCGGCCTCGAAATCCCCCTGCAAATCGAGGGTAAGTTCGATCACGGCGCTGGAGAGGATTCGCACAGACGACTGTCCCGCCCGCTAAAAATCCCTGCCGTCAATGACAACCATATGTCGCATATGCAACATAAAGTTGTCATTCCTGGGAATGGCATCCAAAACGTCTGCTACTTGAACGGCGTTCATCGGATCTTCACAAGATGCGGATTCTCACACGCTCGCAGAACGTTCCGGGTAAGCGACCACCGTCGGAAGCGCCCGGTGGCAACTCAAGTCGCGTTGAAGTTTGCGTGAACCGTTCGCCTGCGAGGCGGGGCGGCGCTTCAGCGGGCTCACCGAATCGTTTTGGCGGGCTGACGCGGAAGTTTCTTCTGAGAACCGTTCAACATGGCTAATCGCTTCTCGCTACTGGAGTTTTCAAGCTTGTTCCTCGACTGATAACCAGCGGGCAATTACGTTTGCGCCGCAGTGCAGGAAATCGCATTCAGAATCGGCAGTCTGGAAGTTCACTGGTACGGTGTTTTTGTGGCCGTGGGTTTTCTCTTGGGCGTTTGGACGGCGGGATTGCGCGGCCGGCAGCAGGGGATTCTGCCGGATACCATCACCGATCTGGCACTTTGGATTTTTGGTGGCGCCTTCGTGGGCGCCCGGTTGTTGTATATCATTACCTACTGGCAGACCGATTTCGCCGGCCAGCCATTGTGGAAACTGGTGGCCGTGCGTACCGGATTTGTTTTCTATGGTGGATTGATCGGCGCGACGGTCGCCGGCATTGGCTACACATTGTGGAAAAAGCTGCCGACCTGGAAATTGGCTGACGCCATGGCACCCAGTGTATCGCTCGGGCACGCGCTGGGTCGATTGGGCTGCCTGATGACGGGTTGCTGCTATGGCCGGGAGTGTTCATTGCCGTGGGGAATCAAGTTTCCGTTTGGACATCCGACTCATCCCAACGCAGTTCATCCCGTCCAACTCTACGAAGCATTACTGAATTTTTCCCTGTACCTGGCGTTAGCCTGGCTTTATCGGCGCAAGAAATTTGATGGCCAGGTCTTTGCCGTGTATTTGCTGGGCTACGGCTGCGTTCGCGCATTCGTGGAACTGTTTCGTGGGGATTACCCTGAGCGACAAATGACCGGGTGGATGACTCCGGCGCATTGGGTGAGCATCATCATTCTCACTGCCGGTGTGGCATTGTTTCTCTGGAGAAAAAACGCATCATCGAATGTCAGTCCAAAAAATGCCTGAGCGTTGCGAGAAAATCACCATTGAGGAATCCCGTCCCCGGGAGCGACTCGACCAGTATTTGAGCGCCATCTATCAGGCGGTGTCGCGGGGAACGATTCAGCGGCTGATTAAGGAAGGCCATATCACAGTCAATGGCACGACGGTCAAACCAACCCACGCCCCGAAAGCAGGTGAACAGGTGACCGTGGCATGGCCGACCGTTCGTCCTGCTGAACCTGAACCGGAGGACATCCCGCTCGACATTCTGTTTGAAGATACCGACCTCGTCGTGTTGAACAAGGCTTCCGGCATCTGCGTGCATCCCGGCAACGGACACGAGACCGGGACACTGGTGCACGCGCTCCTGCATCATTGCCGTGGTCAACTCAGCGGTATTGGTGGCGTGGCGCGACCGGGAATTGTGCATCGTCTGGACCTCGACACCTCGGGCTGTCTGGTGGTGGCGAAGAACGACGCGACTCACTTACACCTCTCGAAACAATTTGCCGAGCGGACGATGACCAAGATTTATCATGCCATCGTGTGCGGTGAGATGGCGCGGGAAGCCGGAGAGATTACGAAAGCCATTGCCCGGCATCCTACCCATCGAAAACGAATGGCGGCGCTGGATGACGGCGATGGCAAGGCCGCCCATACTGGTTATCGGGTGTTACAGCGTTTGAAACACGCAACGTTAGCCGAGGCCACTTTGCATACCGGCAGGACTCATCAGATCCGCGTCCATTTCCTGTATCTTGGCTATCCTTTGGTGGGAGACAAGACTTATGGCAACAGCCAGAACGTGCGGCTGAAGGAGCTAAGCGGTTATTCCGCGCCTCGCCAGATGTTGCACGCGGCTACGCTGGGATTCACGCACCCGGCGACCGAAAAGCGCATTCAATGTGAAGCGCCCAGGCCGGCAGACTTTGCGGCGGCCATGAAATTGCTTGGTGCGAAGTGAGTTGTTCGCGCGAATTAATGGGTTCCTGGCCGCAGAGGATTCTCCAGTGACGATTGCTGGATCGAGAATTCAAATACACGAATCGGC
>CALBIE010000026.1 GCA_937893495.1 uncultured Verrucomicrobiales bacterium
TTGTCCAGTAAAACTGCGCCACTCCATCGTCGTTACGCCTGATTCGAGCCGTCTTGGAGTCAAACCTGTCGGCCGTTTCCAGGCAGGTCAATGCTTCGTACGAATCGGGCCTGCTGACGCTTTTCAAATCCGCCCTTACCCGGGTAGCGGCAAACGGATGAGAAAAATATATCCAGTCGATACTCCCGTCACGTGCCCGTAGTGGATGGCCGCGCGGATTCCGCCAGGACTCGGTCAGGTCCAGCCGAACGATTCGCTCGAACAAATTTCGCTTGTCATCGAACAGACCCATGCCGTGTTCGAGTCGTGTTCCCAAATCTTTCATGCGCGAATAGTGGGCAACCAGACGTTCTCGACCTGATGAATCAGGAATCACCGTCAAGCCATCCGTCCACACCATGCCTTTTTCCTCCAACTGCCACATTGGCCGACTGAAGCCTTCCTGGTTTACAAAGTATTCGAAATCAACACCCTGCGATGGCGGCAATCCGTCTTTGCCGGGGATTCCCGACACGGCGCCCGCCGTTCCGAAATGGCCCAAAGGATATCGCGCCCGCGACGTGTCTCCCCAGAACCAGTAGATCTTTCCCCGATACGGCGCAGCGAGCACCGAGTCCTGCCCGAGCACCTGCGCGTTCAGCAGCGGCAACTTCAACGGCACGGGCTCTCCCAGCAATACGCTGTCGCGATAAATCCCTTCTCCAGTCAACCGGCAGATGCGTTCCGCGATGTTCAGTCGCTTCAATTTGATTTCGGCTCCCCCTCCGCCCTTTGCGTTCAACACGGTGCCACGATAACCAAACCCGTCCTTCGCATGTTCGTAGCCGTGACTGCGCACAGTGAAATGCACCCGTTGATTCATCAGCCCCGGTTCGTAAAAGGCAATCATCCCTGCGCTGTCGGTAATCCATCTGAGATGATTGACCGTCGTCAATTCGACCATCGGGATGCCTCGCTCCGTCTGTTCATCGACAACCTTGATTCGAAAATAATCGGATGCCCTTGCTGACTGTGCCGCCAAGAGTGAAAAAATCGCGAAAACAATGTAGAGGCGGAGGTTTTCAAGCAGATACCGCTTGAGAGGATTCATCCGGTTTTCATTGTCCAAAATATTCACAGGCGGAATAGACGTAGCGCTGGACCAATCCGCGCTTGAACCGAATACCACCTTCGCCTAGAAAAAACGCGCATGTCAACCACCGCCACACGCACCGGTGCCCGTCACCTGTCCTCCTTCGACCTGAAGTCCTGGGTGGACCGCTCCTGCCAGGAGGTTAATCGCGCACTTGACAAGTTTCTCCCCAAAGCCACGTCGAAGCCGGCCACCATGCACAAGGCGATGCGATATTCGCTCTTTGCCGGCGGCAAACGCATGCGTCCCGCGCTCACTCTCGCGGCAGCGGAGGCCTGCGGAGGGATACACGACGCGGCCATGCCCCTCGCGTGCGCCGTCGAGTGCATCCACACCTATTCGCTGATTCACGATGATCTGCCGGCGATGGACAATGACGATTTTCGCCGCGGTAACCCAACCAATCACAAGGTCTTTGGCGAAGGCATCGCCATTCTCGCCGGCGATGCGCTACTCACGCAGGCCTTTGAAATCGCCGCACAATGTGAAGCCTGGCCGCGCTATTCACATCAGGACATCATACTGGAAATTGCGAAAGCCTCCGGCTCACTGCAACTCATCGCCGGTCAGATCGCCGACCTTGAGGGTGAGGGAAAGAAACTCGGCATTCCGCAACTCAAATACATCCACGAACGGAAGACGTCCGCCCTGCTCTGCTGCTCGGTGCGACTCGGAGGCATGAGCGCCAATTGCACGGCGAAGCAACTCCGGGCACTCACCGACTTTGGTTACAACGTCGGGCTCGCGTTTCAGGTCATCGACGACATTCTTGATGTCACCGCGACGACCGAACAACTCGGCAAGACCGCCGGCAAGGATCTGACCGCGCAGAAGGCGACCTACCCGGCCATCGTCGGGTTGGAGAAATCGCGAAAGATTGCCCAGCAACTCACGGAGAAGGCATTTGCCGCACTGAAAACCTTTCGCGGAAAGGCCAAGGCACTGGAGGCACTCGCCGAGTATCTGCTCAAGCGGCAGAACTAACCAGAAACATACTGCGGAGACTGACGTAAAGAAGCCGCCAAAAATGCGCCCATTCGGACAAATCAGCCACCCAAGTTCGAAACCCAGGCACGGAAATGAACTGCAACCTTTTGTTCCAGGTGGAACAAAAGGTTGCAGCCCGAAAGTCGAAACTCGCGCGCACTCAGATTGCCCTGACGCAACTGCTGTCTGCTATCGGGACGGGGCCGAATGCCCATCACGGCAAGGTAACGCCTGGCGTTCACGGGCGATCAGTTCCCTGTCGGACGCCCGGCACACGAAGTCAAACGTGTCGTGGTTGATCGAATTACCCTTGGGCGCGCCCCGCGGCTCAGGAGAGCCGCGTTCCGGCGCGCGACTCTCCCGAGTCGCAGAGATATTCAAACTTCAGGCGGTGGGCGAATATGAAAACCGGGACGCCTGCGCTACAAGCCGAGCAATCTGCCGCGCTCTGGGGTGAGCGCGAAACTGCCTCGAGTCAGAACCGATCACTGTCGCGAGCTTCCGGTTTCGGTGTCGATATTCCTGAAAATCCGCCTCCTGACCTCGGCGGCTACAGTTCGCGAACTGTGCGGACCAGCCGATCATCCGACAAGTTCGGATGCCGACCACCGCTCACCTGATTGCATCACCTTGAATTTCTGCCCGATTGTCTCGCACGACTTGACAAACAAGTCCGGCGTCACCGTATTGAACTCAAACATGTCGTAGTGACAGGGAATCACGATTTTGGTGCCGATATCCTTCGCCAATTTCGCCGCCTCCGGGCCAGCGAAATTCCCCGCGACACGTCGTTCCGGCAGATCTCCGTTGATCGGCAAAATCGCAATGTCCGGCCGGAATGGGCGCACCCAGTCCTCGATGCCCGGAAACAGTTTTGAATCGCCCGAGTGATAAATCCGCCATCGGCCCAGCTCGATGATGTAGCCGAGAAACTTGTGATGCCCGCGATCATCGGTATCCAGTTCATTGTGGGCTGCCGGAATGCCATGAAAGCGAACCGTGCCGACCGCCTTCGTGTCGCCCGCGTTGGCTTCAATCAATCGCGGATCACGCGGATCCATCTTCAAGCGTTCCGCACCGATGGCTCGATTAGCCTCCGGGAGAATCAGTTTGAGTTTTGGGTTCACCTCCAGCAGTGGATTCAGCGTTTCTGGATCGAAATGATCGGTGTGATTGTGACTGGATGTTGCCACGTCGATAAAATCGAGCCGCTCCGGCGTTACAACCAGTTCGGTCATGCGAACGTGTGGTTTGTCGGTCGCGGCGTATTTCACTGTCAGTGAATCTGAAAGATACGGATCAATCAGCGCATGGGCTCCATGAAATTGCAGCAGAAAGCCGCTTTGCCCAAGCCACCACAGATTCAGCTCACGCTTGTTCTTCCCCGCTTCCTTCACGTCGGCGAGAAACGCCTCACCCTGTAAAATCGGTTTAATCATTCTTCGTTAAATGCCTGCAAACAGGAGATTGCGTCATTGAATCCCCATCTCCTTCTTCACCAACCGAACCCCCGCCACCATATTGGCCAGTTTCTGCTTCGCCGCCCATCGCGCGGTTTGGCTCAATCCGCAATCGGGCGCGAACGACAACTTTTCAGCCGGCGCGTGCTTCAAGCATTCCTTCACCCGATCGGCGACGAACTCCGGGGTCTCGATAAAGTAACTTTTCACATCAATAATTCCCACGGCGACATCCGTCCGCTGCGCAATTTCGCCGATGATTTCCAATTCGGCATATTCACGGCTGGCCATTTCCACGTGAATTTCATCCGCCTTCAAATCGAAAAACGCCGGAAACATCGGCGCGTATCGCCGACAGCCCACCGCATGCCCCTTGAAATTCCCGAAGCACAGATGGGTGGACAGGCGGCACCTGCCGACAATCGGCTCGACCGTGCGATTGAAAATATCCACAAACCGCACCGGGTCTTCCTTGTACGCGTAGCAACTCATCGATGGTTCATCAACCGTGATTTCCTCGCAACCGGCCGCCACCAAATCCTCAAGTTCTTTTCGGACAAGCGGGAGCAATGCTTCGGTCACGGCGTAACGATCCGGATACTGCGAGTTGGCGATCAATCGGCCACTCAATGTAAACGGTCCCGGCACGCTCGCCTTCAAGACGGGTGCATCGGCCCTGCCCGCGAAGGCCGTCCGGGCAATCCGCTTTAAGCGGATGAAATCCTCGACCGTGCCCAATCCCTTCGGTGCGCACAGTTCACCGTTGATCCCGTGCTTCCCGCGTTGGTCGTGAGCCGGCGGTCCGAATCGTCGCGGGGGAGCGGATTCCAAATCAATACCGGAAATGAATCCGTAGAACGACAGATTGAAATCAAGCCGCGTCTGCTCGCCATCGGTCACCACATCGAGACCGGCGGTCAATTGATCCTGCATCGCGACCGTCACGGCATCGTCGATAATCTCCGCGCGATCATTCACGCCGAACTCGCCCAGGTTCGCCGAGACGAATTCCAACCAAGATGGAAACGGATAACTGCCGATGACGGTTGTTCTGAGGGGGGGCATAACAGGTATGAAGTATGAGTGATGAGGTATGAAAACTAACGGCCGCGCGTCTTTTTGATTATCGTGCTGAAAATTGCCATGAGTTCATCTGCTTCTTTAATCAAAGCGGAAAGTTTGGTCGCCTTCACGGCTTCACTTTCAACCAGCAGTTCGAACCAAAGAATCGTCTCTTCCAGTTCTTTCTGGCAATCGCCGAGTTTGGAAGCGAACTCCGCCTTGGACCGCGCCCGATACGATTCACGGTAGTTGGCGGCCACAGACGTTCCTGACCGAAAGACCTGATCGCCCAGTATTCTACCCTTTCGATTGTTGGGCAGTGAATCACAGAGTTTGATGATCCGTAGCGCAAATTTCTTGGTTCGCAGTCGTAAATCCTGCCGCTTCTTGTCATCACTCATACCTCATATCTTAATCAAAGATGACCGTCCGATTACCATTGAGGAAAACTCGATCTTCCGTAACGACCCGCAATGCGCGCGCCAGGACCATTCGTTCAACGTCTCGACCCGCCCGCGCCATATCCTTTGGCCCGTGGGTATGATCCACATTGATGACCTGCTGCTCGATGATTGGCCCTTGATCAAGTTCATTGGTGACGAAGTGAGCCGTGGCCCCAATCACTTTGACGCCCCGTTCCCACGCCTGATGGTACGGCTTGGCGCCAATGAAAGCCGGAAGGAACGAGTGATGAATGTTGATGATGCGATTGGAGAATCGTTTCACAAATTCAGGACCCAGAATGCGCATATACTTGGCCAGCACCACGTAATCCGGTTGCAGTTCGTCAAGCTTCTCTAAAATCTGCCTTTCGTGTTCATCGCGGGAAACATCTTCGTGCGGCAGATGAACAAACGGCAGGCCATTCATTTCTACGAGAGGCCGTAGCGTATCGTGATTGCTGATAACTCCGGCAATCTCGGCATCCAGTTCATCGTAAACGCAACGCGTCACGAGATCGGCAAGGCAGTGATGCTCCCGACTGGCCATGATCACCAAGCGCTTTTTACCCGGACAAATGAGGCGCACAGAGGACTCAGGTGGCAGAATCTGCCGTAACTCGTCGATGATGGCATCCCTGGCAATGCTCCCGGAAAACTCAGTCCGCATGAAAAATCGCGAGCGATTCAAATCAGCGAACTCGTGGTTCACGAGCACGTTGCACTGCGCCCGATACAAGACGCCGGTGATTTTATGGACCAGCCCCTCTTGATCCGCGCACTCAACCAACAACCGCCATTGGTCACTCACTGATTTCCTCCTCTTTTTCCACGCCGATTGACGCATTCAATCGCGCCATGTTACGAGCGTGCTCGTCATAGGCCGCCTCGAAGAGGCTTGTCGCCCGTTCGGCACCAACGACAGCCGCGGCACTCAAAACCTTCGGCGGCCGACCGGCGCTGGTCAGTCGCGCAGCGACTTCGGCTTTTATGGCATTCACGATCATGCAACCGCCTACCGTTGAACCGGGTGCGACTGGCGTATCAAGGCCGTCCACAAATACCATCGCATCGCCAACCGGCGCACCCGTGTCCAGAACCAGATCAGCAAAGTCCTGAAGTTTCATTCCATCCGAGCGTTTGCTCGTGCTCGCGCCGGAGTGCTGTTTGCTGCAAAGCGCCACCACTTTCATGCCGGCATTTTTAAATCCTTCCGCCATCTCGATGGGAACCACGTTGCATCCGCTGGACGAGGCAACGAACGCGCAATCGTTAGCGGACAAATCGAAATTGCGCAGAATCCTTCCGGCCAATCCCGGCACGTTTTCAAGAAACATCGCCTGCCGTTGACCATTGGCACCGGAGACCAGATTGTGAAACGTCAGCGAGAGTTCAACGATGGGATTGAACCCGGGAAACGACCCGTAGCGCGGCCACATTTCCTCCACAAACATCCGACTGTGGCCGGAACCAAACAAATGAACCAGCCGGTCCGCGAGAATCGTTTCGGCAAACCAATCCGCCGCCTGTTTGATGGCGTCCCCCTGCGCGGCGATTGTGTTAAAAATCTCACTGCACTTTTTCAGGTATTGATCGCTCGGCGACATGGGCGGCACAGCATAGGGACGCGGACGAGGGTTGGCAATTATGAGGTTGAGCCATTCCCGATCACCGAACCGCCGCCCAAACGCGATGGACGTCATCGTGGTCATCGAGTGCCTGCAAAAACTCCCCGACTTCACCGCGTTGATCATCCGTCAGTTCCAGGCAATTCTTGGGCAGAAAACCGAATTCACTGGTCACAATGGTCCATCCTGCGCTCGACAGGCTTTGGGCGACCGCATGCACGGCCGTGCGGTCAGTGAGAAATCGCGCTCCCGTGCCCTCATCGGGAATATCATCATTCTGCTCCGAAGAAAGCGGTTCCACTTCATCCGCGCCAGCCTCAATCGCCGCCTCCTCGATGTCCTTTTCGGCGGCCGGGCAGAATGCCTCGACCAGACCGACGTATTCGAACAGAAACTTGTTGCTGCCAGTGGTGCCCAACTGCCCGTCGCGAAAAAGCACACGAATCTCGGGAGTGGTGCGACTTGGTTTATCGGTCAACACCTCCACGATAACCGGCACTTTGTGGGGCGCGTATCCTTCGAACACGATGTGTTCGAGATTCATCTTCTCCTCACCGACCCCAGCGCCCTTTTTGACGGCGCGCTCGATGACGTCACGGGAGACACTGTGCTTGCGCGCCTTTTCCATGGCGGCCACGAGTCGCGCATTGGTCGTTGGATCCGCGCCACCCAATTTGGCAGCCACCATGATCTCTTTGACCAGTTTCCCCGTCGCCTGCGTTCGCCGCAATGAAGCGACCGCGCGTTTTGCATGCAACCATTGACGTCCCATATCGACCCGACGTACTAGCAGTCCGGCCAAAGACTTTCAATGGGACTGTTGTGGAATATTCTTCGGTGGGAGCATCAAACGAGTTTTGGCATCAGGTATTGACCGGCCGGGGGAGCGCTGGAGCGCGTCAGTCTCCGGAAAAGCGGTGCTGAAGACACCGCACTCCAGACGCTGGCGCGAAAGTCCACAGCCCTTGAACTGCGCGAAGCGTCTGGAGTGCGTGCGGATTTACCGCCGCTTTCCCAACCCGGCCACCTACCCCGCAGCCCTCACCCAACTCATCGCTTGATCGCTGAAACGCCCTCTCACCTGCCAGTCAGAGCCCGAATGGCCGCACCCCACGCACCGGCCAGTTCGCCGAGTTCTGCGGGGACGATTTGCACTTCGTTGCCGCAGACCTTCCATTCCATGGAACTGACAAACTCGCGAAGTGGTTGGAACAAGACGTCACCTGCTCGGGCAATTCCACCGCCGATGACCACGACTTCCGGGTCCAATACATTGGTGAATGAAACCACAGCGCATGCGAGCGCCTTAACCGATTTCATCCAGACGTCCGTCGCGGAGGGCTCACCTGCCTCGTGGGCGCGAATGAGGTTATGAGTCGTGGCATACCTTCCTAGAGTCCGCTCCGCAATGGTGCAATTGCCGATCATCAATTCCAGACTTCCGGGAGTTCCGCAAATATCGGGCGCCCCATTCAGATCGAGCGAGACATGTCCGAGATGTCCGGCTTTGCCGCTTCGACCGCGCAACAGGCGACCTTCGACCATGGCCGCGCCGCCCACGCCGGTGCCGAGCGTGAGCATGATGACATTCGTCAATCCTCTTGCTGCCCCTTGCCAGACTTCGCCCAGAAGGGCGGCCTGCGCATCGTTCATGACTGGAACGGGATTTGAACGATCGAGAAATTGCCGCCAGTTCAGACCTTCAATTCCATCGAGTCGATTTGGCAGGTACGAGATCGATGTTTCATCTTTCGCCGGCAAACCCGGGGCCGATAACCCTACGGCATCAACGCCGCATCCATGCGCTGCCTCCAGTGAGGCCACCACGTTTCGAACGGTTTCTGCGAATGCCAGTCTTCTTTCCGGATCGAACGTCTGGTTTCGCTCAAGGATCAATCGGCCATCCGCGGAAACCAGAACCCCCTTCACGCTGGAGCCGCCGAGATCAATGCCGATGGCGAAGGTTTCAGGTTTCATGTTTGACGTTTCAAGTTCGGAAACACCCATCGCGTCAGGCGGCGAAATGGCTGTAGATTGAAGTTCGAGGCTTCACTGAAGATTGGATTCTGGATTCTGGATTCTGGAGTTTGGAGTTTGGAGTTTTCATTAATCTCTGCCTGAAACTGCGAACTCGAAACAAGAGTCATCCCTGGCCTTCCGTCACGCTCCATCCGCCATCCACCGCCAACACCTGTCCGGTAACGAAGCGCGACTCGTCGCTGAGGAAAAACACTGCTGCGGAATCGAGATCTTCCGGCTTGCCGATTCGTCCTCCATCCAACGGCTGTTTGGTTCTGATGAAATCCATGATTTCGCCGTCATCCTGGGCTCGCTCACTCATCGGCGTAGCGACCAGCGCCGGCGCGATGACATTGAAGCGGATGTTCTCCGGCGCATAATGCGCAGCGGCTGATTTGGTCAATCCGATCACCGCCGCCTTGGTGGCCGCATAGGCGTGAGTGGCGAAATGTTTGGGCGAGGGAGAAAATCCAAGCACGGAACTCGTGTTCAATACCGCGCCGCCACCACCCTGTTTCATGAACTGCCTTACCGCCGCTCGATTGGAGTTGAACACAGAGGTCTGATTCAATTGGACTGTGTAACTCCATCCCTCATCGGAAATCTCGTGCAGCGGGCCGTCTCCTTTGCTCCGACCGCT
>CALBIE010000027.1 GCA_937893495.1 uncultured Verrucomicrobiales bacterium
AACCCGGAATCCCGGGACTTTTCAACCCCCCTTGTTCTCAGTCCGCCAAGTCGGGCTATCTGCCGCCCAAGGTGTCGAGATACTCCCGATACATCCGCAGTGCATCTTCGTTGGTGATGTTCTTGCCGAACACCATGCGTGCACGGCCGACAAGCGTCTGACCTTTTTTCACGTCCTTTCCGAACAGGCTGAGATAGTAACAGCCAAGCGGAGCGTTCTGTTCGAACATAGAGACGGCAAAGCAATCTTCGGGCGGCGCCATGATCACGACCGCCACACCGGTTTTCGGCTGCGATTTGACGCCCAATGGCGCCTGTAACAACGATCGGAAGGTCCAGTCGTTCGGATACGGCGGGTGTTGCCAACGCCCGTCCCGGATCATCGGCACCACCCCCTCGTCTCGCGGAAAAAGCTGTTTCTTGCCTTTGCCTCCGGGAGTGTCCACGAATCCAGGTTCGCCGTCACCGGAGTCCTTGACGTATACGACGGCCTTCGTGAATTGCTTCAGATAGGAACCAACAAAGAGTTCAAATTTCTCCAAATTCTCGGCCGGTGTGAACGCGATCCGGAGATCCAGCGTATTGGCAGCCGTCCAGGCATAGGTGGCAGTGAACCGGAAAGGCCGGCCGGGCGCTTCCGCCCACGCCAGTTCCGCCGCTCCGTCGGGCAGGATCCTGCCGGTGCGCGGCCACTCCCAAGAGCCAAAGCCGTACCGCTTTCGCGGGGTCAGAAAGCGGTATGGCACCAGCAAGCCTCGATTGTTGTCCATGGGTACGGCCGGATCCACAAACGAGATGGGTTTGAAGAAATCACCATTCCCGTCTTTCTTCAGACGCCCCTTCACAATGCCGGTGTCAAAACGAAGGTAACCCTGACCATCTTCAGTGAATGCCAAAGTGGTCCTGGCGGATCCAGCCGGTCGACTGGGCGCCGCCGATTTGGCCGGGCGCGCGGGCAGGGGCGCGGCCTCTTCCGGGCTGGTGACTGGCGCCGGTTTCTGTTCTCCCGCCGTCGCAATTGTGGAAACCGGCTGGGCGCTGAGACCGAAAACAGCGCTGGTGAACCGCTGGCGGCCGACTTGCGGCTGCACTCCCTTGAGGGGGCGCAATGAACCAATGGAAAGGGTCAGCGAACGAAGCGTCCGCTTGGGATCGACGGGAATCCGGTGGGCATGCATCTCCGCAGGAGCGCCAAATTTCGGATGGATGCCGTGGAGGCGCACAGCAACGCGCACCTCCGCTGGTAAGGGTGCGGTTCGGCCTTTTACGGACCAATCAAAGACTGGCAGGGCGGCGGTCGTCTCGGCGCCGGTCTCGTACCGAAGAAGGACCTGCAATGTCCCCTCCCCCCAGCAGCTGCTCTGGAGGATGGCGAGTTCCGAGTAGCGGCGGCGCTCGCCGGCCACCAATTCGACGGTGACCGGCTCGGGCTGAACACCTTCCGGGCCGGACAGGAGGATGGCGTTCTTGTGCGGCGGCATTCGGACCTGAAAAAAACCGGCCGGCGTCACCCCGGGAATCTGCACCCTGCCATCGTCAGGCACACCGGGTTCCGGGCTCCGATTCTTGCGCTGCCAACTTGCGCTGGCCAACCTGCCGCCATTGAAGGTGAATTGATTCTTCGACTCGCGATCCGCCGTGCTGATAATGTCGGATGTGCAGGCAGCGGCCATGTCCAACGCCTGCCAGTCAGCCGCTACCGGGAAGGTGGATTTCGCCGGAATCTTTTCCTCTCCATTGGCGCCGTCTTCTTTACTGGCTTTGGACGTTGCAGAGGAACCGGTATCGCCTGAGCACCCCAAGAGGAGCATGGACCCGGTCAGTAAGAGTGTAATCGCAATTTGTTTCATAGATTAAAATCCTGGTCGACAGCGCCAGATCGCGCACCCGGCAGCCGGTTCCTCAGGTTTCCTTTTCTCCAGAACTCTGTGGGATCATTCAAACTGGTGATTTGTTTGTCAATGCTGCACCGGCGGTGGCGAATTTCCTCTGTTCTCCAAAGACCCGTGGCGGGTGTTGCTTGGAATCGTCCCGGTCGTTGGTTTCATCCGCTGCATGAATTGGGTGACTTCATCCATGGGATGTTCGGCACCGCGACGGCCAGTCGCGAAGGGCCCCCAACCTGGCGTGTCGAACGCCCCTACAGCCCCAGCTCTTCAAGCTTCGGCTGAATCGCCTTGGCCCAGCGTTCGTAGCCCGCTTCGCATGGATTGCGCAATCGCAGGAGCGATGCTTTGATTGCTTCCCACATGAACCGATTGGCCTTGTTCCTTTGCAGCGTTGTGCTGTCGTCGGCCACACTGTCGTTCGCCGCGACGCTGCCTCAGGAATACCCTTGGCAGAGGACGCTGAGGCAACACCTCGGCACACTGCGGGCGAATGATTTCGTCATCGACCAACACGAACTTGGATTTCCCGACGCGTATGCGACGACCGACAATGATCGGCTTTATCGTGACTGGATTGTGCTGGGACACATGGGACGCGAACCGGTGACTGCCGCCTTTCGTGCGGAACCGAAGCACTTCGTTCTGTCCGCCATTGAAGGCGATGCGATTCGTTGCTTTCCGGAACCGGCGGCGTTGGCGTGGTGGATTCAGTTCGACTATCCCGGCAATCCTTACGCCGGATCAGAAGCCGGGATGCGTCGCGCGCTGGTCATCGCCATCGTGGACATGCTGATGCTCGAAACGGCGCACGTGGAGCCCTACACCATCAAGCCGGATTTCATGGGCGCGAATCTCGGCACCTGGGCCTACACGTATCAGGTCTGCAAGGGGCAGCTTCCTGAACCGGCCCGCGCGGCGTTTCGCGAAGGCATGCGGCACTACTTCACGCTGATGGAACGGATTGCGCCGCGTGACGGAAACTCGAACATGGACATGCGCGAACTGGCGACGTTGGCGGAACTGGATCATGTTTTCGCAGGAGACCAGGCCATGCATCGACGCATCATTGACCTGGCGCGCCGCATTCTCTTTGGCAATCCAGATCGTGGACCGGCCACCAGCGATCCGCGGCGCGGTACGTTTCATCCGGCCGGTTACATCGGCGAGGCGGACGGACCGGAGACGAGTTACAACGGCATCTCGCTGTTTCACCTCGCCGAGGCGGCGATGATCTCACGCGGTGATCCCGATTGGGATGCGTTCATGCCGGAGGTCATCCGCCGCATGGTGCGCTTCAAAGCCTTCAACACCTTTCCGGAACCGGGCGGCGGTTACGAAGGCCCGTCAAGCTGGTCCACCCGCACGAATGATCCCTACACCCGCGACCAGCGCGATCGACCGTGGCGACCGTTCGCCGAAGCCATGCTGACAGACGAGGCGTTGTTCCGGTTGCAAATCGATCCGGCCACTTATGATGGCAAGGCGTTTGGTCTGGCCAGCCGCGAGGTGATGTTGGAGGACATCCGAAAGTCCATTGACCAGTTCAATCGCAAACCACGCCGGCCGGAGAAGTGGAAGGCAGACGTTGCCCCGGTGTGGAAGGAGTTTCACTGGCCGAATGATCTGCCCTACACGTGGGATTATTACGTAAAAGGTTCGTATGATCGATTCGCGAAACTGGTTTCCAATAAGAGCCCGATGCTGCTGCCTCCATTTCAGCGCGAAGCGAATTTCAACGAGTCGTTCGACGAGGAATTCTGGATGGCGAAACGCGGTGAGTGGGGCTTTCAGGTCGAGGCCTTACCACACATGAGCCGCTCGTATGACAAGGGTGGCAGCGGCGCATTGGCTGGGGGATCACTGGCGACGTTCTGGACGAAGAAGACTGGTGTGGTCGTGCTCGGCAGATTGCCCAACAAATGGAACTACGTCACGTGGGACAAGATTGAGCAATGGCCGACGCATCATCTCTGGGGTCGGACGAAGGAAGGCAAGGCGTTCTCATCCGGGCGACAATGGCATCCGTGGACGCGCTTTGAACCGCCCACCAATACGAGGCGCGTTCATGTACTCGGCAGTCTCGGTCCGCGACAAACTGTTGAACAGGAAGACAGCATCGAGGCTGGTCACGTGTATTACCGGCGTGAGTTCGAAATGACCAAAGACGGCCTGAAGATTCGCAGCGAACTGCTCAGTCGCGGCACGGATGAAGTCAGTGAACTTTGGGAGACCATCCCCATCTTTCTTAATCCGACCCAGCGAGCAGGCAGCCCGGACACGACCATTGAATTTCAGATCAATGAGATCTGGTCGTCGGCATCCAACAAGCAGACCGCCGGCGTGCGGTCGATTCGCGCGAAACGCCTTGATGGTGCGATTCTGATCGGGTTCGATCAGCCGCAACGCATTTCGCTCAGCGACGAATTCACCACGGCCTATCAGAAGAAGGACAAGTTCCGGAACATCAAGATTGACCTGCTGGATGGTCAGAAAATGATGCCGATCAAAACCGGTGTGGGGTATGTAGTGCGTGCATTGAGCAGATAGTCATCAGCCATGGGAGTTGTCGCCAAATCTGTATTCGCCTGTGTGGCACTCATTGCTTGTGTGTTCCTTTTTCTAAAATGGAGAGATCGGAGACGCCATGAACGTGAAATTGAAAAGGCAGATCCGGATATCAGGGCATTTTTGATCTGGCGTCAACTTCCCGACCGAAAAAAGACTCCGGAAGCGGCGGAAGCCTATTTGAAAAAACATCCCAATGATCTATCCCGGAGAATCGGTTTGCTGGGTGTCTATAATCACGGAGAATCACGTGATTTTAGCCGACTTCGGCATCATACACTTGAACTCATCAAACGCTGCCCACAATCAAGCGAGATTTTGTGGGCAAATTATTCCGAGTTTTTTCGTCACCCGGAATTCAAGAAGGAGGTGTTGAACCGCCTTGAGGAAGTCGAAACTGCCGGGGATGTGGAGGTGTACGGTAATCTTTCGAATCTCAACGAACACGGGGCGTTTCCAGTGCCCGAGAACGAACGAGAAAAGTTTCTTCAATGGCACATGCTGGACCCGGACACCCAACTGCCGGAAAAGCTCGACAATCAAGCGGTTGAGAAAGCCATCCATTATCGACGCAAAGCAATCGAGGCCTCCGATTCTTCCGAATCGGGTCAATCCTGGCAATGGGCTCAGCTTGGGAAATTGTTCAACAAGGCAAATCGCATGAATGAAGCAATTTCCGCTCTGGAACATGCGGTCAGTCTGGAATCGGATTCGTCCAGCGCAAGTACGTTGGTCGAGTTGGGTGTGAGTCTTTACAAGGCTCGGAGGCTTGACGAAGCTTTTGAGAAGCTGAGGGAAGTTCGCCGCCACGACAGTGAAGGATTTGAAGGCGGACCGGGGTGCTACACGATGAACGCGGAAAACCTGCTCGGATTTTTGGCATTGGAACAAAAGAACTTGGAGGAAGCAAAGTCGCGATTAATCGCGTCACTCGATGTTGAACCTTGTTGCCATACGACGACCCGGGGTGTCAACATCAGCCTGGCGGAGAAATTGATCGATATGGGGCAGGGAGAGACGGTGGTGGAGTTTTGCGACGAAGCCCTGAAACGGTTTATTCCCGATGACGAAACAATCATTGAACTCAGATCACGAGCCAGCAGGCCAACCATCAATCAACAGGTGGATTAGTTGAGGGCTTCACAACCGGTTTATCAGAAGAAGGACAAGTTCCGGAACCTTAAAATCGACCTGCTCGGCGGCGCACGTAAAATGCCGGTCAAGTCAGGAGTCGAGTATCTGATTCAAGGGGTAGATTGAATCCGGGGATGCAACGGGTGGTCCTCGCTACTGTAAGTGGCTGCATAACGAAGAGATATGGTTCCTCGATTTTGCAGCAGGATGGCACCCTGCGGATGGCCGGATTCCGTTGCAGAGACCAAGTGTTGCGCCGGAGTATACCTTCGCCGCTACCATGGGTGGTGATGAAGACGTTCCTTGCGTGGCGCGACGGAGATTATTGTCTCTTTTTCCTCGTGTCGTATTCCTTCCAAAATTCCGCCGCAGTCTTGTCGGGCCGGTAGCCGTCTATTGGATCCGGCTCTTCGCTCAGACGTATGAGTTGGGGCAGGCTGCGGAGGAACCCGATGTCTTTGGCGTTTGGCGGGAGCGTCAGCGAGGTCAGTTTCCGGCAATCCGCGAGAGGAGAGAGATCGGTGATCTTCGAGCATTCTGACAGCCCCAACATGGTAAGCGGCATCCCGCGCAGTGGAGCCAGATCGGTCACTGGGGTGGACTTAAGATTTAGTTGCTGGAGGGGCAGCTTCGCAAGAGGCGCCAGATCGGTGACAGATGTGAAGGAAAGATCCAGCTTGCTGATTGGTGGACCCAGACGAAGGACAGACAGATCACTGAGATTCTTCACCCGTCCAAGATATACCGACCATGTGCCGTCATGCTGCTTCTCCAGATCGGAGGGTTTCAATCCGGTTTCATAAAGCCGGGCCACTTGTGGGTCGGTGGCTTGGTCTGCCCAGAATGGTTTCGCCATCGTCTTGATGAGTTCACTCCGAAGGGCATTGGCTTTCGCTGTGTCGCCCGTCGCCTGGTAAGAATTCGCGAGGGTGCGCATTGCGGTGACTGTGTTGCGGTGTTTCAGACCAAGCAGCTTGCAACTGAGAGTCAGTGCCTCCTCCTGCAGCTTGATCGCTTCCGCCCGACGACCGGCGGCTTGAAGCGAATTGCCCAAACTGACCATGGCATTCAGCGTGTCCGGGTGCTCCTGGCCGAGCACCTTGCGGCGCACCGACAGCACCTCTTCGCGCATCCTGAGGGCCTCGTCCCGACGTCCGCCATTAAAGTAATTACCCGCCAGATAGTGCATCGTCAGCAGAGTATCGGGATGTTCCGGGCCGAGCACCTTGCGGCGCAGCACCAGCACCTCCTCAAGCATCTGGCGGCTGTTCCCCGGGGAGCCCAGCGATGGATCCCAAAACATTGCCTGGGTCAACGCCAGATAGTGCATGGTCATGAGCGTGTCGGGGTGCTCGGGGCTGAGCACTTTGCGGCGCAGTGCCAGCGCCTCCTCAAACAAGTGGAATGCCTCCTTCCGACGACCATTTCTCTGGTAGACATCTGCGAGGAAATGCATGGTCGTGAGCGTATCGGGGTGTTCCGCGCCCAAGGCCTTGCGGCGCAGCGGCAGCACCTCTTCCAGCATCGCAATCGCCTTTTTTCCGAGATTTGCCTTGTGGTATGAAAAGGCCAGGTAATGCATCGTGGTCAGCGTGTCGGGATGCTCCGGGCCGAGCACCTTGCGGCGCAGCGCCAGCACCGCTTCGCGCATTTTGAGGGCCTCGTCCCAGTATCCGGCAGCGAAGGTGGATTGCGCGAGGTGGTTCATCGCCGAGAGCGCGTTGGGGTGCTCCGGACCGAAGTGGGCGACGTAGTGATCATGCACCTCCTTCTGCAGCGGGATGGCGTCCCGGTAGAGGCCGAGGGCTGCGTAGGTCCCTGCCAGCGTGGCTTGCAGAGCAGCGCGCCGTTCGGGTTGATCCATGAGCTCGTTTTCGAGCTTCTTTGCGGCAGTGTCGAGCGTCTCCGCAACGGTGATGGTGCGTCCGTCGCGCGCCGGGTCCGGACTTTGGAAGACCTCGGTGAGGAAAGTGGAGATGGCCTCGGCGTCTTTGCGTGCCTGGTCCTTCGCGTCGCGCTCGGCGGACACTTCGGTCAGCATTTCAGTGGCACGCTTCTCCGCCTCGATCGCGCGTTTTTCCTTCGCTTGCAGATTGAGCACAAACCACACTGCCAGCCCGGTGATGAGCGCCCAAGCCGCCACAGCGGTGGTGAAGATGCCTTTGTGGCGCTTCACCAGGAGTACCAGTTGCGTGAGTATTCCCGCCTTCTCCGCACTGGTGGCGAACCCGCCCTGATACGCCTCCACGTCCGCAATGATCTGTACCACATCAGCGTAGCGATCCGACGGTTGGAGCGCCAATGCCCGCATCGTCACCGCCGATAGTGGCCCCGGCACCCTGCCATCCGGACAGTGCGGCAACTCCGCGACTTTGACTGGATCAGCCACCACGCCACCCGACACGTTGACACCGCCCGCCCGCGAAGTGTTGTAGTGGGTTGGCGGCGTAATGTTCCCGCTCTTGATGTTCTCCAGCGCCTGCTTGACCGTGCGCCCTTCCACCGGCGGACGCAAAGTGAGGATGGCATAGAGAACGCCTCCGAGACTGAAGATGTCAGAACGCTCGTCGATGTCGCCAATCCGTCCCTCGGCCTGTTCCGGAGCCATGTACTGCGGTGAACCCATCACCGCACCATCCATCGTCAACGCCTGCGAAGCTCCCGGCATTTGTGAATCGCTGAGTTCCTCGAAACCGGAAGGCAGCGCCGATTTTTCGAGCGCGGCTTGTGATTCTTCACTCACTTCACTTTGCTGCCACGCCTCCACTGCCGTTTGAGCGATATCGGTCAGAATCTTGGCCAGGCCCCAATCCATGACGAGCACCTCGCCAAAGGCTCCGACCATGATGTTCTCCGGCTTGAGGTCGCGATGAATGATTCCCTTGGAATGGGCGAAGGCCATGGCGTCACACACCTTGCGGAAGATGGTCAGCAAACGATCCAGTGTGTAGTGGGCCACCGTTGCGCTGTCGCCCTTCTTGATGGCGTTGAGGATCGCCTGGAGCGTTCGCCCCTCCACCATCTTCATGGTGTAGAAGAGATTGCCCTCGGCATCCTTGCCCATCTCGTGGATGGGGATGATGTTCGGATGCTCCAGTCGCGCGAGCACCGTGGCTTCACGGACGAAGCGCAGACGGGCATCCTCGCTCATGCGGTCTTGAAGGACGACCTTCATGGCCACGTTGCGGCCGAGCAGTTGATCGTTGGCCTCGAGGATGGCGCCCATGCCACCCCGCGCAATTTCCTTTCCTTTGGTGTAATGCCCGACGGCGTCCGCATTGGCCGCTGATGGTGAGGTTTTCGCCTCCCCCAATAGGGACACCGTCAGTCGCGCCGTTCCCAGATGGAGTTCAAAGGGACAGGCGAAGGATTGCGGACCCGTCACCGCTTGTCCGTCATGAAAGGTGCCCGCCGTGCTGCCAAGATCTTCGACGGTACACCGTTCGTCCTGGAACGTGAGGCGGACGTGTTGCCGTGAAACTTCGGGTGACAGAATGGGAATGTCGCAGGCACCCTCCTCGCGGCCCAGCGAGTAGGACCCGGCCGGCAACCGATGTTCAAACCGTCCACCTGATGCGGGTTCGATGATAAGGTGAAAGGCGGTCGGCATGCGCGTTGAATCGAGTTTGCAATACTATTTCCGGTGCCGACAAGGATTATGCCGGCGTTCATCGGTTCAGTTTTGGGCAAAGCATGGGCAATTTGCGTGGGTAAGATCTTTGGCGACTTGGGTCGGATGAACATGACCCGACAACGGACCACTGGACTCTGTGCCGGATCCGTTGTTGAC
>CALBIE010000028.1 GCA_937893495.1 uncultured Verrucomicrobiales bacterium
GCCGGCTTATTCGCTGCCGGAGTTCCGCACGATTGATTCCGACCAGAGTCGTCTCATTGGCAGGCGACGGTTTAAGCCGGCTGCAAGCCGGCGCTCCGTCATCCGGTTCATGAAGAGGGATGGGGTGAGGGGTATCCCGATTCATGGAGAAAAACTAATCCAAGCGATTTTAATTGCCCTGAAACCGGGTTGACCCGCGCGGCGTTACTAATCCTAACATTTGAATGAACGCATCCGCACGAACCCGCCGAATCGTCCTCATCCTCTTGGGCGCCGCCCTGCTGCTTTGGGTGCTCGCCTTGCTCTATCTTGCTCGCGTCACTCCGGTGTTTCTCTGGATTGGAAAACGCATCGGCACCATCACGCAATTGGTTATCATGCTCCTCGGGCCGATCGCCGCGGCTGTTCTCGCCCGACCTCTGCCGGATGCCCCGCTGCTTCGCCGGGTTGCGTCGTATTCCGCAATCGTCTCGACCATCGCGTTTGCATTCCTGATTGCCCAACCGATGCTGGAGCACTGGCGCACGCCGAAGACGCCTCTCAATCCGACCACGCCTCGACCCGTTCCCGAGATGACCGGCCTGGCGGTATTCCCCGGTGCCGAAGGTTTCGGCACCCGAACCATTGCGGGTCGCGGCGGCAAGGTGCTGTTTGTCACTACCCTTGCCGATGACGGTCCGGGGAGTCTTCGTAACGCGGTCAACCAACCGTTTCCGCGAACCATTCTGTTTCGCGTCAGTGGGACGATTGAACTCCGCTCGCACCTCTTTGTTTCTCAACCGTTCGTCACCATTGCCGGACAATCCGCGCCCGGCGACGGCATTTGCCTCAAGGATGCCGGACTCGCAATTATTACGCACGATGTGCTCGTTCAGCATCTGCGCGTGCGACCGGGTAACGAGGGAGACGTCGATGGTGACACGAACGACGCGCTGCAATTGATGGGCAAACACGGTTCCATTACGGACGGAGCCAGCAACGTGGTCATCGACCACTGCTCGTTCAGTTGGGGCGAGGACGAAACGGTCAGCACCTGGTATGGCGCGAACAACATCACCATCTCGCACTGTTTCATCACCGAGGCGCTCAACCGCAGCCGACATCGTAAGGGCACGCACAGCGCGGGCCTGATCATTGGCGACAGCTCGTGGCATGTGACCGTGCATCACACCCTCATGGCCCACAACGGCTTCCGCAATCCGCTCATCTCCGGCGGCGGCACGCATGATCTGGTCAACAACGTCGCCTACGACTGGGACAATCTGCCGGCGCAGGTTTCCGACTCGCACGGCAACAGCTTCATCAATTTCATCAACAATTATTTCATCCACGGCCCGACCTCCGCCAACAGCGTTCCCAGCGAGATAGTCGTGGATCGCAGTTACGGCATCGCCTCGCCGAAACTGTATCTCTCCGGGAACCTCGGACCGCATCGGCCCACGGCAGATCTGGACGAGTGGGATCTCGTGCGAATGGATTGGGGCGATGAGCGACCGGACGCCGCAAGATACAAGGCCGACAAGCCCTTCCCGACATGGTCCGTTACAATTCAACCAACCATGGAGGCATTGACCAACGTGCTCGAAACCGCGGGTGCCACGCTCCCCAAACGCGATGCGGTGGACACACGAATCGTCACTGAAGTCCGAACAATGACCGGCCGCATGATAGATTCGCCCGCCGATGTCGGAGGGTATCCTCGGCTCCAGACTTCGCCACCGCCCAAGGATTCCGACAATGATGGCATTCCCGATGCATGGGAACTGGAGCATCGGTTGAACCCGAACGACGCGACCGATGGGAACCGGGACCGAAATGACGATGGTTACACAAATCTGGATGAATACCTTCATTCGTATAGCAGGAAGTGAGCTTTCTGCCTGGAAAGAGGCTGAGGCATCGACCCGTTGAGACACGGCCGAATGCGCCTCTTGTGACCAACTGTGAATCAAACCTCTGTGAATCAAACCTCTGTGAATCAAACCTCTGTGAATCAAACCTCTGTGAATCAAACCTCTTGCGAAAAGTGCCTCACGGGAATAAAGAGTTAATCATTCGCTCCAAGAACTTGTCTCCACAAATGAAAACCCGTTTCAATATCCTCTTCTGCCTGATGGCTGTTGTTTTAGTCAAACCCACCGTCGCCTTTCCCAGTGAGAATACTCAGCCGTTTCAAATTGTTCGTCAGGGCGATGTCTTGCTGGTGAAATCCAGCGAACTGATCAAGGCCGGCATTGCGGTCAAGGCACTCGGTTCCCGGGATGCGGCCGTGTGTCATCAGGATCGGTGCGCAAAGGTAACCGTCACCACCCGGGAAGGGAGCGTCATGCTGCTCGCCTTGAAGACCGTCGCCGACGCCCTTGACGCAAAAATCGAGATTCTGTCGGGAGGGAAATCCGCCCGCCTGCAATTCCCGACGTTGGCAGCAACGCCCGCGAAGCAGCTTGGCCGCGTGGGTCAACTCGCGCCCGATTTTCGGCTGGCCCGGCTGGATGGCAAAATGATTTCGCTGTCCGACTTTCGCGGCAAGCGGGTGGTGATTAACAGTTGGGCAAGCTGGTGAGGATGCCGCAACGATCTGCCGGTCTGGCAGAAATTTTATCAAGAAAACAAAGACAAGGATTTTGAAATCCTCTCCATTGCGGTCGATGTGCAGGGAGCGAAGGTCGTTCAGCCATTCGCGGATAAATTCAAGGTCACGTTTCCCGTAGCCGTGGACAGCGCTGACGTGTTCGGTCAGGCCTTTGATCTCAAGGCAATCCCGGTGAGCTATTTCGTCGATGAAGTGGGAATCATCCGCCTGAGCGGCGGAGGGCCGTCGCGCAAACTCCTTGGCGACATCCGCAAACTGTTGGATGAACCCGTGCAGAATATTGCATCGCGACAGCCCATTCTGGCTGGATCGCGCAATCTGGAAACACTTCGTCGAACGGCCAATGAACGCCCGAAGGACGCATTTGTCCGACTGGCCCTGGCCCAGGCGCTTCACGCAACCGGACAACTGGACACCGCCGTCGCCGAAGCACGCAACGCCATCGCGTTGGATAGTGAATCCGCGGACAGTCGTTTTTTTCTTGGAATGGTGCTACTGACCATGGGCGACCGAGATGCGGCATTGCAGGAATTGATTCGCGCCCGTGATCTGGATTCAAAAAACTGGCGCATACGGAAACAAATCTGGGCGCTGCAGAATCCCGAAAAGTTCTACTCCGGCAATTCACCCGATTACGGCTGGCAGCGGGAAGAACTGGCCCGGGAAAAGTCTCAGCGTGACAAGAGTGAAAAATGACAAGTGCCGGTGAATAGTCAGGAGAAAAGTTTGTCATGGATTTGTCTTCCCAGCCTTCTATCTTCGACTGACCCACGAACCTCGTTCAGCAAAATGAAAACCCGACTGGCACTCATGATGGCCGCAACCTTGACTACGTTCACCGCCGACGGCGACAACCGACCCATCGGCAAGACCTTCGCCACGCGATCCGAGGTCATCGCGCAAAACGGAATCGTCGCCACCAGCCATCCACTGGCCGTGCAAGCCGGATTGGATATCCTGAAAAGCGGCGGAAACGCCATCGATGCGGCGATCGCCTGCAACGCCCTGATGGGACTCGTCGAACCGACTGGCAACGGTGTCGGAGGTGACCTGTTTGCCATTGTCTGGGATGCCAGAACGAAGAAACTTCATGGCCTCAACGCAAGCGGTCGTTCGCCGCATTCGTTGACGCTGGAACATTTCAAGAAATTGAAACTCACGGCCATTCCCCAGGATGGTCCCCTGCCCGTCAGCGTTCCCGGCTGTGTCGATGGCTGGATCGAGCTTCACAAAAAGTTCGGTTCACTCACGCTGAAAAAAATTCTCGCCCCGGCGATTCATTACGCGGAAAACGGCTTCCCCGTATCCGAGGTGATTGCGGCGGGTTGGCAAGGCAGCACGAAGTTCAAGAAATGGCCGGGCTTTGCCGAGACCTTTCTGCCCAATGGACGCGCACCAACCAAGGGAGAAATCTTCCGCAATCCCGGATTGGCGAAGACGCTCAAGTCAATCGGCCGCAATGGACGCGATGGTTTCTATGCCGGAACAACCGCCAGAAAGATTGCGAAGTACATGAAAAAGAATGGCGGCTTCATTACCGAAAAAGATTTAACCGACCATTGCAGCGAATGGGTTGAACCGGTGTCGGCGAACTACCGCGGCTACGACGTCTGGGAATTGCCGCCCAACACCCAGGGCATTGCCGCACTGCAGATTCTGAACATCCTCGAGGGGTTCGACATCAAGGCAATGGGATTCGGCAGCGCGGCATACGTCCATCACTTCGTCGAAGCCAAGAAACTGGCGTTCGAAGATCGCGCCAAGTTTTATTCGGATCCGGCATTCAACAATTTGCCGGTGAAGGGATTGATTTCGAAAACTTACGCAACTGAGCGCCGAAAATTACTCAATTCGAAAAAGCCTGCAAAAACATACGATGCCGGCAATCCAGCAATGTTGGATGGAGATACGATCTATCTGACTGTCGCGGACAAGCACGGCAACATGGTGTCATTGATCCAAAGTAACTTCCGTGGCTTTGGTTCCGGCATGTGCCCAACGGGGTTGGGTTTTTGCCTCCAGAATCGCGGTGAACTCTTCACACTTGAGCAGGGGCATTTCAATGTTTACGAACCACACAAGCGACCGTTCCACACCATCATACCTTCGTTCATTACGAAAGACGGACAACCACTGATGACGCTCGGCCTGATGGGTGGCGATATGCAGCCGCAGGGACATGCGCAGATAGTCATCAATCTGGTGGACTTCGGCATGAACCTTCAGGAAGCGGGAGACGCGCCACGGATACGTCATAGCGGTTCTTCATCCCCGACCGGTGAAACCATGAAAGATGGAGGCGAAGTCTTTCTGGAATATGGATTCAGCCCGGAAACCGAACGAGATCTTCAGCAAATGGGTCACAAGATTGGGCGCAGTTCCGTGGGTTCATTCGGCGGCTATCAGGCAATCAAGTGGGACGCGAAGAATAAAGTCTTCATCGGCGCATCGGAGTCGAGGAAAGATGGCCATGCGGCGGGCTATTGAATCGCGATGCCATGCATTTGTCGGTGGCAATCGGTCCCTTGAAACCCGGAGAACGAAGAACAATTCGCGGCCGCATTTTTCTTTTCAAGGGAACGAAGGAGCAGTGCCTTCATCGATTTCGACAACAGTTCGAGACTCGGAAATAACGGCAGAGAAAAACGATCGGCGGCAGGAACCTGCTTCGCCACCCCGCCCGATTGATCGGCTGCACCTAATCGAAGACTCCGTCAACGGGTCTTACCTGGAAACACTCTAACTTTTTTCCAGTCGCATGATAATACCCGGCCTGCATGTTTCCGATGAACGAATCCAATTGCGTCCAGTCAACCAGATTCAATGTCGCGCCACCCAGACCAGCTCCAAAGAATCGGGCTCCATGGCACGCCGGATGGTCTCGGGCAAGGTCGATCAAGACATCCAACTCAGGGCAAGTAATGCCCGCGAAACATTGGGCAGCGGTATGGCTTTGAAACAAGGAGTCCCCGAACAGCAACAATTCGCCTCCCTGCAGCGCTTTTTCCCCGACAACGACACGGTGACATTCACCCATGACGAATTTCGCGGCACCAAATTCCCGCGAGCGTAGTTTCAATCGAGCGCCGTTCAATAAACCCGGTTCCAACGACCGCAGTGTTCGCAGTCCAATCTTTTCGGCCGCATTACTCGCCGCCCTCTCAAACTGATCCACACGTAATCCAATGTGCGGTTCACGAATTCCACTATCACAAATAACGATCGCAACTTCTCCAATCAGTGAATGCAATTCGACTTTGGTATGCAAATAGTCGGTCTGCACGAGATGAAATTCCCGGGCCATCAGCGGTGCCAGGAACGGATAGAGTTTTTCGTAACCACTGAAGAATTCGCGTTCCGCCCCGGCACACAGCTCGGCGAACAGGAATCGCTCTTTGCGGAGGATTGGGGGCAAGTCACCCCGTTTATCCATTCGAGGCGGTTCCATGGCACCGGACTCGTTGACTCTGAACGGACACATCTGTCTTATTGCAAGCGCTGTCGCGAGGCATTCCGCCGCCGATTCGCCCAGTCCGATTCCATTCGGAATTCCGTTTACCATCGCCGCCCGAAACCCGTTTACAACGAACCCTCGGCGCTTGAGGTAACTGACAACAGCCATTACCGGAACCGCCCAATTGGGCCCCTGTCCTGGCACGCATTCATGCAACCAAAGTTTCGTTCGCTTCAATTCTGTTCCATGAACGAGTTCGATTTTTCCATCGGAATGCGGAACAAACGCGATCTCCACGTAGAGATTTATGGCGGCCGAGTAACTCAGTCCCTTGTGCTTTTCGGTATGTCCACCAAGGAATTCCAACGACGCCGGAACCCGGATCACCCGTGGCGGCGCGTGCCCAAATGCCCGCGTGAACAATGTCTCAACATCTGCGCCCTGGCCTTTCGTCATAACACGCGTTCTCTTGCCTGTTTCGAACCGAATCAGTTGTAATTCACCTGATTTGCGGATCGAAATACCAAAGCAACTTCCTGAAAATGTGCGCCTTATTGTGCTCAATTGGAGAACCGATGCAAAGTCTTCATCGACATACGGCTGGATTTGTCCGACAATGCCCGTGCGCCGTGCAGGCATGAAGACTGGAAAAGATCTGATATTAGTAACGAAACCTTACGCGGTTGATTCGCCCGCGTGGAGTTGGTGGTGTATTCTTTCGACAGCCTGTCTGGTGGTGGGCGCAATCGCGGGAACTCTCTGGAACTTTCATCTGGCGGGCAAGATTGCCTGCAGTGTCTTCGCCGGTTTGCTCATTCTCCGGTTTTTCGTAATCTATCACGATCAGCAACATTACGCGATCCTGCCCGGATCCCGTTTGGCCGAAGCGTTGATGCAGGTTTTTGGAATTCTCGCTCTCAGCCCGAGCAGTGTTTGGCGAAGCTCGCATAATCATCATCACAACCATAACTCCAAACTTCGCGGTTCACACATTGGTTCCTTTCCTATAATGACCAGTGCTCAGTTTTTAAGTGCCTCGAAGGGAAAGCGTTTCAGGTATCTTTTTTTACGTCACCCGTTAACAATCTTTCTGGGTTACTTCACTGTGTTTCTCTACGGCATGTGCCTTTATCCGTTTTTCAACAAACCACGGGAACATGCGGATTGCCTTTTATCCTTTCTAATCCATGTTGTGGTCGTGGTGACGATCACCCACTTTTTGGGATGGACAGCACTTTTGCTGATGCTGATCGTACCCTGCCTTATTGCCTTTGGCATGGGATCCTACCTCTTTTATGCTCAGCATAATTTTCCCGGTGTGTCATTTAACGACAAAGCGGGGTGGACTTACGAAAAAGCCGCGCTCGATTCCTCAAGTTATTTGAAAACCAGTTCAATCATGGCCTGGTTTACAGCCAATATCGGCTATCATCACATCCATCACTTGAACGCCCGCATTCCTTTCTATCGATTGCCCGAGGTTCTTAAGGCAATTCCCGAGCTGAGCGCGCCCAAAACCACTTCGCTGCACCCGCTGGAAATTATCCGATGCCTGCGATTGAAGGTTTGGGATGTCGATTCGCAACAGATGGTGAGTCTTCGCAATCTCCGAACGGCTTCCCCAAATCCTGCGTGAACCCGGATGAATCACAATGGGTTTTGAAGGAAACTGCATCGTTTGAACTTTTTCATCAACCTGGGGTTCCAGCCCGATCCTGATACGCCATGGCTATCACTGCTTCTGAAATCGCGAAACGAATCAAGGGCGAAGTTGTCGGAGATGGTTCGATCAAATTGACCGGTCTGGCACCCGCCGAAACCGCTCAAACCGGGGACCTCACATTTGCCGAGAAAGATAGCTATTTCGCCATCGCTGAAAAAAGTCTTGCCTCGGCTGTCGTCGTATCAGGCGAATTTGCCTCATCGGAGAAAGTCCTCATCCGAGTACCGGATGCACGAGTGGCAATGGCGAAACTGCTTCCCATCTTCTTTCCAGTCGATGAGCATTTAGCCGGCACCCATCCCAGCGCGACCGTCGATCCTTCGGCGCAGGTTGACCCAACGGCCCATATCGGACCGAATTGTATAATCGGTGCGCGCGTGAAAATCGACGCCCGGGCTGTGCTGCGCGGGGGCAATCAGATTGGTCGCGATTGCCAGATCGGCGAGGACACGTGCCTGTTTCCAAATGTCGTAATTTACGCAAAATGCCAGATCGGCGATCGCGTCACCATCCACGCGGGCACGGTAATTGGTTCGGACGGTTACGGCTACGTGTTCGATCAAGGCAGCCATCGCAAAATGCTTCAAGTTGGCAACGTGATCATTCACAACGACGTCGAAATCGGTGCCAACACCGCCATCGATCGCGGGGCCCTGGGTTCGACCGTCATCGGCGCGGGAACCAAAATTGACAACCTGGTGCATGTCGCCCACAACGTCGTATTCGGCCAGCATTGTCTCGTGATGGGTCAGGTGGGATTCGCTGGCAGCACGCGCCTGGGAGATTATTGCGTGATTGCTTCGCAGTCGGGAATTGCCGGACATTTGAAACTTGGCAATCAGGCCACGGTCGGCGCGAAATCCGGCGTCATGCGCGACATTCCGGACAAGGAGACCGTGCTCGGTATCCCGGCATCGCCGCATAAGCAGACCAAGCGACAATGGATTGCTCTTCAGCAGTTACCGGACGTGATTCGCAAAATGCGCAAACTGGAACAACAGATGGAACACCTTCGGACTATCATCGACGAGCGGGAAAGCAGTTGAACGACCTCGTCTTTTTTCGATCGCAAATCCCGGCAACGAATCGCCTTTTGTGTTCGTCAATATGATCGGGCAACATCCGTTCATCGGGACGTGGCAGCCTATGTGGACTCGATACGCCATTATTTCTAAAGCAATGAAATGTATTCGGGGATTAATCGCAATCCTCCCGCTGACAGTGTTCTCCGTATCGCTGGCTTTCAGTGAACCGACACCGTCGCTGTTGGAAACCCGATTCATCTCCGAAGTGGACGCGATCATTCCGGGAAAGAAAATCACCGTCGGTCTCGTGCAGAAAATGTCTCCCGGTTATCACACTTACTGGCGCAATCCCGGCACGCTGGGTCTCGCCACCCGCATCGAGTGGAAACTGCCGCCAGGATTTATCGCCGGCCCGATTCAATGGCCGGTCCCACAAGTCACTCGAATGGCCGCGTATCAGGTCTGGGGTTACGAAGGTGAGACCGTCCTGCTCACTGACATCATGGTCCCTAAGGATTTGCGGACGGGTGCCAGAATCGTATTGAAAGCGGAGGTCACATGGATGTGTTGCGCGCAACAATGTCATCCCGGGTTTGCCGAACTGTCGATGACATTGCCAGTGCGGACCAAGGCGAAATCAGACGCGACGTGGGAAAAGCGGTTTCGCACGGTTCGGGATCAGCAACCGCGCGAATCCAACGCCTGGAAACTGACGTGCCGCCGGGCGGGTGACCAATACCTGTTGTCGGTGCAGCCGATTTTTGAAAAGACTTACCGTGATTCGGGACGCTCCCTCGCCCCATCCCTCTCCCCCATTGGGGGAGAGGGTGCCCGGAGGGCGGGTGAGGGGGATTTCGGGACCATAGTTCCAAAGCGAGATCGCAAAACCGGAGTGGCCATTCTTGAATCCCGTAGCAGCCGACGTGAGGAGGCTCGAACTGTTTTGGCCAAAGAAAATCAGAGCCTCCTCACGTCGGCTGCCACGGTTCATGGGTCAATCACTCTCCCAATTCGACCGTTCTTCTTCGGCTACGACCGGCAGATCAGTTCAGACCGAGGGCAGGAGGTGGAGCGGACGGGCGGCGGGTTTCGCATTACAATGCAGCAGGAGGAATTCACGGGCGAGCGGTTGAATCGCCTGACCGGAATCCTGGTGGCCGAGACCGAATGGAGCAAAGGTTGCCGGGTCCTCGCCGTTAATGTGCCGATTGAAGAATCCAAACAATGAAACTCAAAACCTTTGCCCACCGGATTTCGCGAATAATCGCGGCGCTTTTTGCAATCACTGCGATAGGTATTGCCGAAGCCGCCACAAAGCGACCCAACATTCTCATCGTCACCGTCGATGACATGAGCTGCGATTCGCTTGGCGCCTTTGGTTGCCTGTTGCCGGACACGTCACCGAACATCGATCGGCTCGCCGCGCAGTCGCTCCGCTTCGATTTCGCGCACGTTCAGGTCGGCAACTGCTTTCCCTCGCGCAATGTCATGTGGTCCGGCCGCTATCCGCACAACAGCCGCGTGGAGGGTTTTTATCAGGTGCGCGACAAGGACTACCCCGTGTTGTGCGACCTGATGAAGGACAACGGCTACTTCACGGGCATCCGTGGGAAGGTCTCCCATTCGACGCCGTATTCGCCCTATCCGTGGGACATCATTCTCGATGAAATCGACGGCAAAAAGATGCACATGAAAAACGCCGAGTCATATTACCTCTCGACGAAGCGCGGCATCGACCTGAGCCGAAAGGAAAAGAAGCCGTTCTGCCTCATGATCAACATCTCCGATCCGCACAAACCGTTTTATGCCGAGGGTAAAGGCGGGGCGACGGTTCCCGATTCCAACAAGCCGACCCGCATTTTCACGCCGGACGAGGTGCCGATCCCGGGTTTTCTGTTCGATGACCCGGTGGTGCGCAAGGAACTGGCGCACTATTATTCCAGCGTGCGCCGTGCGGATGATTGCTTCGCCGCCACCCTGATGGCGCTCAAGGAATCGGGCGAGGAAGACAAAACGTTCATCCTGTTCCTGTCCGACCACGGCATGCCCCTGCCGTTTGCCAAAACGCAGTTGTACCATCACAGCACCCGCACGCCGCTGATGGTGAAGTGGCCGGGCGTCACGAAGGGCGGCACGGTGGACAAGACGCACATGGTCTCCGCGGTCGATTTTCTGCCGACACTGCTCGATGTTGCCGGCATCAAACATCCCAAGGGCCTCGACGGCCGATCATTCGCTGGATTGATCAGGGGTGGGCAGCAGAAGAACCGTGATTACATCATCAAGGAATACAACGAAAACGCCGGGGCCTCCCGCGATCCGATGCGCGCGGTGCAGACGAAGAAGTTTCTCTACCTGTTCAACCCATGGTCCAACGGTGAACGCGTCATGGCCACCGCGACTTCCGGCACTTCGACGTATCGGCGAATGAAGGAACTCGCCGCCACCGATTCACGGATTGCCGATCGGCATTCGCTTTATCAACATCGCGTGGTGGAGGAGTTGTTTGACGTGGAGAATGATCCAGACTGCCTCGTCAACCTGATCGGCAGCCCCCAGCACCAGGCCGAACTCGCCCGGTTGCGCGGGACGTTGATGACGTGGATGGAGACGACCGGCGATCACATGTTGCCGGTGTATCAGAAACGCAACGACCCGGCCGTGCGCGAGGCCTATATTTTGGCCAGGGAGAAGGAATCGGCCGAGCGTCGCACGGCCAAGGGAAAGGGCAATGACAACCCCAAGAAGAAAGGCAAGGCGACTTCGAAAAAGAGGGCGAATCTGATTCAACTGGAGTTACCGAAGTCCATTCAGGCCGGAAAATCGATCACGGTTTCGATTCCTCATGAGTTGCCGAAACGGCTCGGCGAGCAGCAGATTCACGTGACGCTCAAGGTGGGTACCGCTCTCAAGCGATTGGACCGCAAGGTCGTCAAGGTGTCGGGAAAAGGAAAAGTCGAAGTAACGTTTGAACTGCCCGCGACGATTCCGGATGGCACGATTGGTTTCGCTGCGTTCGTCGGTGCCGAATACACCGAAAATCTCCAGCACGTCGCCACGAAAGCGATCAAGGTGGAGTGATGGGGAGCGAACGCCTTGCGTGCCCGCCGTGCGCGCCAGCGTCTTGGAGTGCGTGCGCTGCTGCGCCGCTTTCGGGCGTTCCAAACGCTCGGGAACGTGGACGAATGATGGGAGCGTAAGACCTCCGTTCGGTCGTGCGCGAGCCGATGGTTTCCCAATCGCCCGTGGACGGATTACAGAACGCCCCAAGGAAAGCGCCGAAGCTCCAGCGCACTCGAAGACCTCGCGGAGAGTGAACGCCAATCCAATTTTCCTCGCTACTTATTCCGTAATTCAAGCACGGCTTCGCCAAATGCCCGGCCAATTCCGATCATTGTCTTCGCACTGCCGAGATAGTGGAACGGGTAATCAGAACCGACGGTCTGCCACTCTTCGACATTCTGTTTCCAGCCCTTTGCGAAAACGGCTGCCGCAGTTTCATCCCAGTATTGGTCGGTCTTTACCAGCGCGACGTTGCCCTTGAATTCGGGTAAGCCCCCGGGCGCAGCTTGTGCATCCTTGAACGCGCTGCGCTTCGGATTCGGCTTCGCGGGTTTCGTGCCGTCAACCCCGAGTTGCCCAATCACGAACGGCAGGTTTGGCGATTGCAAATCGCGCCGCACGTCACGAATGAAGTGCGCCATGTTCTCCGCATAGGCCGCGGTATAATCCGCGTTGACCATGTCGTTCCATCCCTGAAACCACACGAAGCCGGCCAGCTCGTATCCCTTCCCGTCGTATTGCGGAAAAAGAGTTTTTAGGTTTTCCAACGTGCCTGAAATCTCCTTGAGCATCAGGCGGTAATAGTTTCCGAAGGCGCCTTCGATGTCCGCGCGGGTTGTCTTTGGTTTTTTGCGCAGTGCATTCTTCAACAGGGATCCAACAACGGCGTCTGCGGGCTTGCCGGCGGACGGAGGGCGGAAATCCTGATACAGGCTTTTGCCTCCCCAGGCTGTCTTGATGAGCAGCACGGGCTCGTCGAAATGATTTCCGACGACGTTGCCGAATTCCAGTTCCGGTCCGATTCGTTCCGGGCTGCCGTAACCGATGGTCAGGTTGCCTTTGCGATTGAGAAACTTGATCCAGACATCATCCCGCATGATCCATTTGCCGTCCTTTTGCAGGTGCGCGAACAGTTCCCGGGTCTTGGGTTGTTTGATCTGGTGTTCGAGCAACGACACCTTGGCCTTGCCTTCCATGTTGGATTGACCGGCCAGAATGAACACCTTGACCTTGCCGGCAGACGCCCGTTCCGGAACGAGAGCGACAGTGAGCAACAGGATGAATACCAATAATCTCTTCATGCTACTTCTTCCCTTTCTTCTTGTTCTTCTTCGGATTTGGCATCGGTTTGAAATCGAAATGCCGGTTCGGTTGGTGATTTTCATTCATCAAGGATTTGATGCGCGCGACGATTTCAGGATGTTGACCCGCCAAATTCTGCTGTTCACCCAGGTCTGACTTGAGATTGTAAAGTTCAATGGGTGCGGCCGGATTTCGCAGTAAACCCTTTCGCAACGCCTTCCAGTCGCCCTGCCGAACCGCCTGCATCCCGCCGCCGTTGTAGGCCTCCCAATACAGGTGATCGTGGTCCTTTTGTCGGTTTGCCATTCCTTTGATTGTCGGCACCATCGAAATACCGTCGATGTTCTTTGGCGACGCCACACCGGCCAATTCGGCGAATGTCGGCAACATGTCCCAATGCGCCGAGATGTGATGCGATTCCGTGTTCGCCTTCACTGTGCCGGGCCACCAGGCGATCATCGGCGCGCGAATGCCGCCTTCGTAAAACTCGAACTTGATGCCGCGCAACGGTCCGTTGCCGTCGAAGAACTTCGGGTCCGCGCCGCCCGCGCTGGTCGGACCGTTGTCGCTGGTGAAGATGACCAACGTGTTCTTCTCAATGCCGAGTTTCTTCAGTTGCGCGAGGATGCGACCGACATCCCGATCCAGTCGTGACACCATTCCGGCGAATGTGGCGTGCGGTTTTTCCTCGTAACGATAATGCTGCCCGCCCGGTGTGCCGTACGGTTTGGTTTCCTCGATCTTGCCGATGTAGGGTTTCCTGGAATCCTCCGGCACGTCGAGGTCTACGTGCGGAATGGTGTAGGCCATGAAGAGGAAGAACGGGGCGTCCTTTTCCCGGTCGATGAACTTGATGGCTTCCTTCGTAAACAGATCATGACTGTAATGCGTTCGCCTGGTCGGATTGTCCGGATACAACTCCTTCGTTTCGTTGCGCCAGAGAAAGGGTGGGTAATAATGATGCGCCAGGCTCTGGTTCAGATAGCCGAACCAGAAGTCGAACCCCTGCTTGTTCGGCACACCCGTGCTGCCTTCCTCGCCGACGCCCCACTTGCCAATGACGCCGGTGGTGTATCCGGCCGACTTCAGCACTTCGCCAATCGTCACGTCCTCCGGCAGCAGGGGGACGCGCGAATCTTTGTCCGGCTTCAGATGCGATGAGTTTCCCCGCACGCGCGTATGGCCCGTATGCTGTCCGGTCAGTAACGAACTCCGCGTCGGCGCGCACATGCAGCTGCCCGAGTAATGCTGCGTGAACTTCAGTCCTTCGGCGCGCATCCGGTCGATGTGGGGCGTGTGAATGATTTTGCCACCGTAACAACCGAGATCGCCCCAACCCAAATCGTCGGCGAGAATGTAGATGATGTTTGGTTTTTGCGCGGCGTGAATCGGTCCTGTGGTTGGTAAGAAAACTCCGAGAGTGGCCATCAAACCAATCCATGAATCACAAAATCGACTCAGCATCATGGGTGGACGTTACCACGCCGGCGGGAAAGAACAATTCAATCGCTTCCGGATCGGCGGTTGCCTGTTTCGTCGCACCTCGATACCGTACCCACTCGGTCAATATTATGCTGAAGGCAATCTTATTCGATTTCGATGGGGTTATCATGGACACGATGAACCACAAGTTAGACGCCTACGCTTATGCCCTCGCCGAATACGGATTTCCGGCAGATGAGATTCATCGTTTAGTCCTCCTTCACATGGGGCAGTCTCGCCATCGTATTATCCGAATTATTCAC